>NZ_PUGA01000011.1:0-81200 GCF_003236725.1 Pantoea sp. ARC270 | reverse complement strand
GTGTATTACGTAATAACATAATCTGAGCGTCACGTAGAAATAATATGAAATAAGCATCCACATTATGAAATATAAAAGCAATCGCCCTTACGCTTCTATAAATTCAAAAAAATCATCGGAAAAGGTTGAATAAAAAGGCAGGGAAATGGGCAATATTACTGAATAATAATTTTGATGAGGGGAAAACGGTCAACCTCATTCCGTGCAAATGAACAATCGGGGCGAAATAAGGGCGAATTTTTGTCAGGGAAATTCAGGTTGCGTCAATCTTTGTCAGCAGGATGGCACCCTGTGATGCCATCCGTTTGCAGAGTCAGAAACGCGAAAGGCGGAACGGAGAGAGATCAAAGGAAAAGGGTTTCTGCTGCGCAAATTCCGCGGCCAGTTCGCCCAGCACGCTGGCAAATTTAAAGCCGTGTCCGCTGAGTCCGGTTATCAGCAGGCGATTGGGTTCACCCGGCAGCGTATCAATAATAAAATCTTCATCCGGGCTGAAGTCGTAGCTGCACGCTTCACCATGCAGACAGACACCGACGCCCGGTAAGAACTGGCGCAGGAAGCCAAAAGCTTCACTGCCATCTGCCGCCACGGCACCGAAGGGTTTACGATCTTCAGGCTGCTGCATCGGCTGTCCGCCATCGTGACGACCCACTTTCAGAGCGTTATTGTCGGCCGGGAAGCCATAGAACTGGCTGCCGTCACGCATCTCGACGGTAAAGCCCGGGAACCTGTTGTTCTCGCTGTAGCGACCATCAGCCTGATACCAGGCAAACACCTTACGGGTAGGGGCAACCGGCAGATTCGGGATGAGTTTTCCGACCCAGGTACCGGCGCTGACCACCATTTTACGGCCGCGATAGACACCATCCAGCGTTGTAACCTGCTGAAGGTCGCCATCCCTTCCCAGTTCTGAGACCGGGCAGTTGAACAGCTGGGCACAGCCTGCCTGTTCCGCCAGCTGAACCCAGCTGCGCACCGCCTGTTCACATTTCAGGAAGCCCGACTGCGGCTCAAATACGCCCAGGTAGCCCTCTGGTACGTTAATCTGTGGCCAGCGTTGACGCACTTCCCCGGGCTGCATCACCTCAATGTTAAGCTCCCAGCGGCTTGCGCTGTCGATAACGTTGCGGATAAAAGGGGAGTCGTGAGGGGCGAGGTTAAGTACGCCGCTGCGATGCATAATGCGCTCACCGGCTCGCTGTTCCAGTTCATCCCACAGCGTCTGCGCCCGCAGCACCAGCGGCACATAACGTTCACCTTCGCCGTAGGCGTGACGAATCAGACGGCTCTCGCCATGATGCGTGCCCTGATTGTGAGGAGGGTGGGCACTGTCGATCATTAATACCGAGAGGCCTGCCTGGGTGGCATAGTAGCCAGCCGCCGCACCTACTGAGCCGCTGCCAACGACGATAAGATCATAAATCATGGTAACTACGCTCTAAGAGTCAGATAATCAACAGCATACCGAAACAGAAACGAAAAAGGCACCCCTGAGGGTGCCCCTTTGATGTGGCAGAAACTAATGCTTACTGAGGAGTCGTTCCATCTGCTCGGCGGATTCAATCTTGGCGATGCCTGCTTCAAGGATCGAGATGAACTGCCTTGCCACATCCGTTGTCAGCCAGTAGGTGGGGCCAACATCCGCTTCTTCTTCTTTTTGATCCTGCGACGACAGCGAGTGCAGGCGGATCATCATGGCGTCATAGCTATCAACGGTACTGATATCCCAGCCCACCAGCGGGTGAGTCTGAATAACGTCTTTTCTTCTGTCCATTATAACCTCCTTATTACTCGTTAAACGAAGTGCATGATGAGGTTCAATGCGGCTTTTTTATTCCGATAGCGAAACAATTATAACAGTAAACCCGGGTGTCACTGTTTAAAAAATGCCGTGAGTCAGCTTCTCACAGAATATTCGCTTTTAACAGGCAGGAGTCAAAAAATAAAATGCCTGGCAGGCAGGCATTTTTTTTACGATTCAGTGGGCAGGCCAAAAAGCGGGGCAGGCCGCCGGTTCAGAGCGCCGGGCTGTCTGGTACGATGCCGCCGACGCGTTTCTGCAGGGATTCTGCCAGACGGGCAAAATGTTGCTGAAGCTGTTCATCATGGTTTTGATTCTGGGCTTCCAGCGACAGATTGTGCACCAGCAGCTGGCTGGCACGATCGTCAAGACAGAAAATCAGACTGGAAAAGGCATTTTCCAGCACCGTTAAACGACGCTGCTGATCACCAATCAGTGCTAACAACTCACCAAAGGTCATCGCCTCTTCCGGTTTATCAGTAGTCATGGTGTCGCACCTCCTGTTATGCGTGACGAGCGCAAGGATAGGGCATTGATCAGTAAGAGTCTAGATGCAGGAAGAGGGAAGTGCGAGAGGGGAGAAAAGATAAAAAAACCGGGTGGCGACACCCGGAAAAAAAGCACAGTGGCGGTTAATCAGTAATGAACCAGTCGTCAGCACTCTCCCACGTCTGTTGCAGGATTTCGCTGATCTGGTCGCGCGTCTCTTTTCCACCGCCCAGCACGCTGAGATTGTTGGCACTGGCATAACGTACCTTGACGTGATTGGTCGAGTCAGGGAACTGTTCGTCAATGCGGCGCGACAGCTCATCGCTTAACGCCTCTATCGCGCCAGCAGGAAGAGGTCGGGTATTTGATACGGTAATTTCAACACGCATAGCAGCCTCCGGATAAGATACTGTATATATTTACAGTATCCATCCGCCGGAGGCAAGCAAAATTATGCAACGCGCCAGTTGAGCGTTTCGCCCGCGAGGAAAGGAATCAGAGCGTCACTGCCCAGCGAGATGGACGCCGGCACCTGCCAGGGCTCACGCACCAGGGTAATTGTGCCTTCATTCAGCGGCAGGCCATAGAAACGCGGGCCGTTTTCAGAACAGAACGCTTCGAAATGCTCAAGCGCATTCAGCTCTTCAAACACGGTCGCGTAGGCCGCCAGCGAGGTCGGCGCATTAAATACGCCCGCGCAGCCACAGGCAGACTCTTTAAGATGCTGCAGATGCGGAGCGGTGTCGGTGCCGAGGAAGAAACGCGGATGACCGCTGGCCACGACCCTGCGCAGCGCGTCCTGATGCACATTGCGCTTGAGAATCGGCAGGCAGTAAAGATGCGGGCGAATTCCGCCCACCAGCATGTGGTTGCGGTTAAACATCAGGTGCTGCGGCGTAATGGTCGCGCCCAGCGTCTCATCGGCAGCAGCGACATAATCCGCGGCATCCTGGGTGGTGATGTGCTCCATCACCACTTTCAGCCCCGGAAACTGACTGCGCAGCGGCACCATCACGGTGTCAATGAAGCGGGCTTCACGATCAAAAATGTCGATATGGGCATCGGTGACTTCGCCATGAACCAGCAGCGGCATACCCAGCTGCTGCATCCGCTCCAGCACGCGGGCGATGGAGGCGATATTGGTGACGCCGTGGCTGGAGTTGGTGGTGGCATGGGCCGGATAGAGCTTGGCGGCGGTAAACAGACCGGATGTGAAGCCACGCTCAAGCTCATCCGGATCCAGTGAGTCAGTGAGATAACAGGTCATCAGCGGCGTAAAGGCGTGATCGGCGGGCAGCGCGGCCAGGATGCGGTCGCGGTACGCTTCTCCAGCCGCCACGCTGGTCACCGGCGGCACCAGGTTAGGCATCACGATGGCACGACCATTAACCGCGCTGGTGTAGGGCAGGACCGTTTTAAGCATCTCATCGTCACGCAGATGAATGTGCCAGTCGTCAGGGCGACGCAGGGTAAGTTGCTGAGGTTGTGCTGTCATCAGTGAAGCTCCGGCAGAAAGGAAACAGAAGGCATGTTTTGGCCGGGGTCTAAGCATAAGGATTCAGGCAACCGTTTGCACCTGCTTTTTCTGCTGACAGTAAAAATCCGCGCCGGATGGCGCGGCATTCGGGATTACTGCGTGAAGGGGATAACCAGTTCGCCCGGTCTGACTTCCAGTCCTTTGGCAAATTTTTTCGCCAGTGACTCACCTTTACTGCGGTCAGCGCTGAGACGGTACGCCGGGTTTTGATCGAAATAGCTCTTCAGCGACTGATTCAGATAAGGCGTCAGGGTTTTCATGATGGCAGCCATTTTCTCCGGCGCCACCTGTGCGTCGGTTATCTCCAGATCGCGCAGAAAGATCGCCCCCTGCTGTGGGTCATAGACGGGCTGTGCGCGCATCGTCAGCTGCATGTCAGCCTGCTGCGGGCCGAACAGAGAGGTGACGTTAATTTTTGCATTGCCGGAGAGCGACACTTTGCCAGGTTCTGCGCGGCCGATCTGGCTGGTGAGATTATTCAGGACAATATGCGCATTGACCAGACCGGACACGCCAATGTCTTTCTCGTAGTTGTTATGCTTTTGCAGCGCCTGATTCACTTCCTGTTCGCTGATGGTGTACTGGGTCAGTTTATTGCAGCCGCTCACCAGCAGCACAAACATCAGGGCAGTCAGCCCGAAAAATACCTTTTTCATCGTTCTATATCCTGGATAACAAAGTCAGTTAACAGGATATAGCGTGCCTGAATGCGTGAGAGGTGTCATCAGAAAAGGGATGAGAAACACCGCGGCGTCTCTCATCCGGGCGGGATTACTGCGCAATAGAAGAGAGCAGATTGACCTGGGTCTGTTTGGCCATATTGTCGCGATAGTCAGCGACCCGTGCTGGCCAGTCGATGCCCGGAACCAGCGTCAGGGAGCGCAGCAGCGGGAAGAGACTGAAATCATCTTCCGACAGCTCGCCGTTAACCGCATTAGGCTGGACGATCAGGCCGTCCAGTTTGCGCAGATCGCCGCTGACTTTTTTAATCAGTCCGGCCGAATGCGTTTTCAGCTCCTCGAAATCACCGATGCTGGCCTGCTTTTTCGCGCGGAAATAGTCACGTGCCACCGGGGTGGCAAACTCCGCAAAAGGGGCCTCGGCAATACGCGGCAGCAGCAGCTTATTCACGTAGCTGTTCATGTGACGCAGCCAGTCGCCAATAGCCGGATTGAGCGCACCGGTAATCAGCGGTTTGCCATCCTGCTGGTCGACATAGTGCACAATCTCCATGCTTTCCGGCATCGCGCTGCCATCCTTCTTCTGCAGGACAGGCGCCATTTTCTGGCCAATCAGTCGCTGAGGCGTCTCTTCATCGTCATTGAGCATGACCACCAGCTCAACCGGCAAATTCTTCAGACCAAAAATCATGCGCGCTTTCACACAGAAGGGGCAGTGGTCGTAGATATAGAGCTTCATCCTGATCTCCCTCGTTTACAGGTTAATGTTTAACAGAGTGAATCATTTCATCCTGTTCCGGGCGCCTGAAAAGTATGGAAGAGATTCCCCCTCCCGGCAAACCAGCCCGACAGATGGCCGGGCTGAACGGGCGTTGATGACGCCTGAGCAGGGGCGTCTGCGCGGTGATAACACAACAAAATCAACCTCTTTACGGCAAAAAATCCGTAATGTTTTACCGCAGCCCAGGCGGCGGTTATAGTGAAAGCCAGATAATGACGGCTTTCACTCTCAGCCATTGATTTCAGGAGTCAGGATGTTTGGCTATCGTTCTGCCGCGCCCAGGGTGCGCTTAACCACCGATCGGCTGGTGGTCCGTCTGGTTCACGAACGTGATGCCTGGCGAATGGCAGATTACTACGCGGAAAACCGCCTGTTTTTAAAACCGTGGGAGCCGGTGCGCGATGACAGTCACTGCTATCCCTCCGGCTGGCAGGCGCGGCTGGGGCTGATCGCCGACATGCATAAGCAGGGCTCGGCCTTCTATTTTATTCTGATGGACAGCGAAGAAACCGAAGTGCGCGGCGTAGCCAACTTCAGCAACGTACTGCGCGGTTCCTTTCACGCCTGTTATCTTGGCTATTCGCTGGGCGAAAAGTGGCAGGGACAGGGGCTGATGTTTGAAGCGCTACAGTCTGCTATCCGCTACATGCAGCGTCAGCAGCATATTCACCGCATCATGGCGAACTACATGCCGCACAACCAGCGCAGCGGCGACCTGCTGGCGCGCCTCGGTTTTGAGAAAGAGGGATATGCGAAAGACTATCTGCTGATTGACGGACGCTGGCAGGATCACGTGCTGACAGCATTAACCCAGCGGGAATGGACGCCTGATCGGCGTGGACAATAATGAGGACGCAAGCATGAAGATGGCTTTATCGGCGCAGGCGCTGCGCGTGCTGGGCTGCCTGCTGGAGAAGCAGGTCACCACGCCGGAACAGTATCCGCTGTCACTGAATGGAGTCGTGGTGGCCTGTAACCAGAAATCAAACCGTGAGCCGGTGATGGAGCTGAGTGAAAGCGCGGTGCAGGATGAACTCGATCAGCTGGTGAAGCGGCATCTGGTTACCGCCAGCAGCGCGTCCGGTCAGCGGGTCGTGAAATATGAGCAGCGTTTCTGTAACTCCGCCTTTGGCACGCTGAAGCTGAACAGCGCCGAAGTTGCCGTGCTGACGTTACTGATGCTGCGCGGTCCGCAGACGCCAGGCGAACTGCGCACCCGCAGCGGCCGTCTTCATGAGTTCAGTGACGTCAGCGAAACAGAACAGACGCTGGAAGGCCTGATGCAGCGTGACGACAGCGCCCGGGTAATCCGCCTGGCGCGCGAGCCGGGCAAGCGCGAAAGCCGCTTTATGCATCTGCTGGCCGGGGAGAGCGACACGCCACTGGCCGCCGATGAGCCGGAAGAGCAGGGCGATCTGGCGAGGCGTGTGGCCACCCTGGAACAGCAGGTCGCCCGGCTTCAGGCTCAGCTCACTCAACTGCTGCAGCCGGAGCATTAAGATGACTTTACGTATTGGTGTGGTGGGACTCGGCGGTATCGCACAGAAAGCCTGGCTGCCGGTGTTGTCGGCGGCGACGGACTGGACGCTGGTGGGGGCATTTTCACCGAATCAGGCCAAAGCCCGGCCACTCTGCGACAGTTACCGTATGGACTGTTTCAGTTCCCTGAATGCGCTAGCCGCGGCCTGCGACGCCGTTTTTGTCCACAGCAGCACCGCCACGCACTATGAGGTGGTGAAGGCGCTGCTGCTGGCCGGAAAAGATGTCTGCGTCGATAAGCCGCTGGCGGAAACTCTGGATCAGGCTGAGGCGCTGGTGGCGCTGGCGGAGAAACAGCAGCGTAAGCTGATGGTCGCCTTTAATCGCCGCTTCGCCCCGCGCTATCAGCAGCTGCGGGCGGAGATGGGACACGTCGCTTCCCTGCGGATTGAAAAGCACCGCAGTGACAGCGTCGGGCCTCAGGATCTCCGCTTTACCTTGCTCGATGACTACCTGCACGTCGTCGACACCGCACTCTGGCTCGGCGGCAAGCCTGTTCAGCATGTTCAGGGGCGCATTGACACCAACGAACAGGGACAGATGCTCTACGCTGAGCACCACTTCGCCCTGGAGGGCCTGTCAATCACCACCAGCATGCATCGGCGCGCAGGCAGTCAGCGTGAGCGGGTCAGTGCGACAGGCGACGGTAAATGTATCGACATCAGTGAGATGCGCGACTGGCAGGAAGAGCGGCACGACGGCGTGCTGATCGCTCCGCCTGCCGCCTGGCAGAGCCATCTGACCCAGCGCGGGTTCAGCGGGGCCGCACGCCATTTTATCGACTGCGTGCAGAATCAGACGACGCCTGAAACCAGCGGTGAACAAGCGCTGATGGCGCAGCGTGTGGTGGAAAACCTCTGGCGTAGTGCCATTCTGGAATAACGCCTTGTAACACTCCGTGCTGGTCATTTCCCTCCGTGGCAGTAGACTGTCGCCGGGCATCTTTCAGGTGCCCGCGCGACTTCTCCTTTTTACTGATTTTTTCAGGATGCGCCGTCAATTATGAATCTTTTGAAATCGCTGGCAGCGGTCAGTTCCATGACCCTGTTTTCCCGCGTTCTGGGCTTTGCCCGTGATGCCATCGTGGCGCGGGTGTTTGGCGCCGGAATGGCGACCGATGCGTTTTTTGTTGCGTTTAAACTGCCGAATCTGCTGAGGCGTATTTTTGCCGAAGGCGCGTTTTCCCAGGCATTTGTGCCCATTCTCGCAGAATATAAAAGCAAGCAGGGTGAGGAGGCGACACGTCTGTTCCTCTCGTATGTCTCAGGCCTGCTGACACTAGCGCTGGCGCTGGTGACCTTCGCGGGGATGCTCGCTGCGCCCTGGGTGATCATGATTACCGCACCGGGCTTCAGCGACCATGCGGATAAATTTGCCCTGACCAGTTCCCTGCTGCGGGTGACCTTTCCCTACATTATGCTGATCTCGCTGGCGTCGCTGGCGGGTGCGGTGCTGAACACCTGGAACCGCTTCTCGGTGCCAGCTTTTGCGCCGACCCTGCTGAACGTCAGCATGATCAGCTTCGCCCTGTTCGCCGCGCCGCATTTCCATCCGCCGGTGATGGCGCTCGCCTGGGCGGTCGTTGTGGGCGGGGTGCTGCAGCTCGGCTATCAGCTGCCACACCTGAAGAAGCTGGGAATGCTGGTGCTGCCACGCATCAATCTGCGTGACGCAGGCGTCTGGCGCGTGATGCGTCAGATGGGTCCGGCAATTCTTGGCGTTTCGGTCAGTCAGATCTCGCTGATCATCAATACCATCTTCGCCTCGTTCCTGGTGTCGGGTTCCGTCTCCTGGATGTACTACGCCGATCGCCTGATGGAGTTCCCCTCCGGCGTACTGGGCGTGGCGCTGGGTACCATTCTGCTGCCGTCGCTGGCCAAAAGTTTTTCCAGCGGCAATCACGATGAGTATTCCCGGCTGATGGACTGGGGACTGCGCCTCTGCTTCCTGCTGGCGCTGCCCTGCGCTGTGGCGCTGGGGATGCTCTCCGGCCCGCTCACCGTGGCGCTGTTCCAGTACGGCAAATTCACGGCCTTCGATGCGCTGATGACGCAGCGTGCGCTGATCGCCTACTCTGTAGGCCTGATGGGCCTGATTGTGGTCAAGGTGCTGGCACCCGGCTTCTATTCACGGCAGGACATCAAAACCCCGGTTAAAATCGCGATTATCACGCTGATCATGACGCAGGTGATGAACCTGGCCTTCATCGGCCCGCTGAAACATGCCGGTCTCTCTCTGTCGATTGGGCTGGCGGCCTGTCTGAATGCCTCGCTGCTCTACTGGCAGCTGCGCAAGAAGCAGATCTTTATGCCTCAGCCGGGCTGGAGCAGCTTTCTGGTGCGTCTGCTGATCGCCGTGGCGGTGATGGCCGGGGCGCTGTTTGCCATGCTGCAATGGATGCCCGCCTGGGAGCAGGGCTCGATGCTGTGGCGACTGCTGCGTCTGGCGCTGGTCTGTGCAGTGGGGGGGGGAAGTTACTTCCTGGCGCTGGCGCTGCTGGGATTCCGGCTGCGCGACTATGCGCGCCGCACCGCTGCCTGACGCGGTTCCTCTTCTGCCATAAAAAAATCCCGCATCAGGCGGGAATTTTTTTGCTACTTTTCTGCTCAGGCTTTACGGCTTAGCGTGGCCTGGCCTTTACCCATCCCATCCGGTCCATAGAACGCCTGGGTCTGATGCGGCTTCAGCACCTCCAGGGCATCCTGGGTGTAGCGAATCTGATGCTGCAGCAGCATGCCGTTATGCACATTGGCATCCTGCAGACGACGGCTATGCTGCTGGATGACGTCCCAGCGGCGTGCCATGTCGTTCTGACCACGATAAGGTGCCGACACGGACTGACTCTTTTCAGCGGTGCGTCGCATCTCATCCAGATAGTTCAGCGTGCTGAGCAGCGCGCTTTTATCTTCAGTGATGCGCTGCAGCAGGTTGCTGTTAATGTTGCCGCTTGCCAGCTGCTGCTGCTCTTCTTCCAGCACCGCAGAAAGCGATGCCAGCACGTCCTGCATCTTATCTAATGTGGTCTGCAAATTACTCATGGTAACTAATTACCCTCTAAATACGCCTTAGTATCGGCAATCAGCGCATCGGCGATTTTGCCGGTATCCATCTTCAGTTCGCCATTACGAATGGCGGTTTTCAGTTGTTCAACGCGCTCGACGTTGATGTCTTTGCTGCTCGGCTGCATCAGCTGAGACTGCGCGCTGCTCAGATTGACCTGAGCGGCCGCCGCCGGCGCTGCCGCCGGGCTGGCACTCTGACGCACTTTGCTGCTGCCTGGCTCGCTGGTATCGCGGCTCTGTACGGTGCTGGCGGGTTTCAGAGGTTGCGTTCTGTCAATGCTCATATTCGGGCTCCTGTACGGTCAGGGGAAGTCTGCCACCTGAATCATAATAGCGTTATCGCTTTGTTGATTCTTCTATCGGCAGCATGATGGGCTTCTTTAACACTTTACAGCGTTATAAGAATATTCCCATCCTCGCGCACCTTACCGCTGACAATCTGACCATTCCCCATCCTGACGCGAACCCACTGTGAACGGGTGGCGTTGTTCAGCGCCTTGCCCTCACCACTGGCGTCAAAGCCGTCGCCGCTGGCTATCACCATCACACTCTGACCCGCCTTAACCCGCCACGGCTGACGCAGCATGGCGGGGTTGATCGGCTGTCCCGGTGGGATATCACGCAGGACGACCGCATCGGCCACCGAGTCGCTGTTCAGCAGGGCGCGTGCGGGCAGGGTATCCAGACGCCCCGTCTGCAGCGTGAAGTCGCTTTCGCTGACGCTGCTGCCCCGGCTCAGCAGCCGGTTCGCCACCAGATAGGTCCCGGTCACCTGGACCTGGACCTGGAGATAACGGCGGTTTTCACCGCAGTTGGCCGCCACGCTCATGTTGCCCCACAACCGGCTGTTGCCGGGCAGGGTGAACTGGGGCGCCTCACAGGTGGGCCACTGCGCCTGCGGCGTGCGAATCACCACCGTCATGCCCGGAGCATGCTGGGCGTCACGCGCTTTAAAAAACTGGTTCAATTGTGCATTGAGATCTCCCGCAGAAGCCGGCAGGGCGATCGCGACCAGCAGGCTGGTCAGCAGGGTCAGATATCGACGCATAGTGCAATTCCTCACTGATGATGGCAACGAGTGTAACCGTTAAGAAAAATCCTCAATTGTCAAAATAGCGGTCATTTGAGGCCTTATTCAGACGATGACCCCTTGCTTTTTCAAATTAAGCTGCCAGCTCGAAATTCTCATACGCGGAGGAAACATGCTCGACAAACTGGATGCGGCGCTGAAATTTGGTACGGAGGCCCTCAACCTGCGTGCTCAACGTCAGGAGATCCTGGCGTCAAATATTGCCAACGCCGATACCCCTGGTTATCAGGCCCGGGATATCGACTTTGCCAGCGAGCTGAGTCGGGTGATGTCCAATGGCCGTGCGGAAGGCAGCAGCATGGCGTTGAAGGTCACTTCAGCTCGCCACATTGAAGCACAGACAAACGGCGTACCCTCGATGGACATGCTTTATCGCATTCCCGATCAGCCTTCTGCCGACGGCAACACCGTAGATATGGACCGTGAGCGTACGCAGTTCGCGGATAACAGCCTGAAATATCAAACCGACCTCACCCTCATCAGCAGCCAGATCAAAGGCATGATGAGCGTGTTACAAGGGCAATAATTATGGCCTTGCTGAATATTTTTGACATTGCCGGTTCAGCGATGACCGCGCAATCACAGCGATTAAACGTCAGTGCCAGTAACCTGGCGAACGCCGACAGCGTCACCGGTCCCGATGGCAAGCCTTACGTGGCAAAGCAGGTGGTCTTCCAGACCGATGCGGCGCCCGGCTCAGCGACCGGCGGGGTGAAAGTCGCCCGGGTTGTCGAGGATCCGACGCCAGCGAAACTGGTTTATGACCCGGGCAACCCGATGGCCGATGCCAAAGGCTACGTGAAGATGCCGAACGTGGATGTGGTCTCCGAAAGCGTCAACACCATGTCGGCGTCACGCAGCTACCAGGCCAACGTGGAAGTGCTGAACACCGTGAAGTCGATGATGATGAAAACCCTGACGATTGGGCAATAACGGAGAAAAACCATGGCTATCGCGGTAGGCGTTAATGAAAAACTGGATCCGTCGGTTCTCAGCTCCTCCAGCACCGGCACCGGCAACAATGCGCAGGATCTGCAGAACCAGTTCCTGACCATGCTGGTCACCCAGTTACAGAACCAGGATCCCACCAATCCGATGGATAACAGCCAGCTCACCACGCAGCTGGCACAGATCAATACCCTGAGCGGGATTGAAAAACTGAACACCACGCTGGGATCGATCTCCGGCCAGATCAGCACCAGCCAGTCGCTGCAGAGCTCCACGCTGATTGGGCATGGCGTGATGGTCAACGGCAGCCAGATTCTGGTCGGCAACGGCACCACAACGCCTTTTGGTGTTGAGCTCGGCTCCGCCTCGACCGGCGCCACTGCCACCATTAAAGATGCCAGTGGCGCGGTGATCGACACCGTCGATCTGGGCGCGCTGAGCGCTGGCGTGCACACCTTCTCGTGGGACGGCAAGCTGACGGATGGTTCAGTGGCCCCGGATGGTAAATACAGCGTTGCGATTGCTGCAAGCAATGGCAACACACAACTGGTGGCACAACCGCTGAACTACGCCTACGTCAATGGGGTGAGTACCGCGAACGACACCACCAAACTGGATCTCGGCACCATGGGCTCCGCCACCCTTGACGACGTACGTCAGATTCTCTGATTAACCTGTAGACAGGAGACACACACATGTCATTTTCCCAAGCGGTCAGCGGCCTTGGCGCTGCCTCTAGTAACCTTGATGTCATCGGTAACAACATCGCCAACTCCGCCACCGCGGGCTTTAAATCCAGCACCATCGCGTTTGCCGATATGTTTGCCGGTTCTAACGTCGGCCTCGGCACGAAAGTGGCGGCCGTGATCCAGAACTTCAACGACGGTGCGACTACCACCACCAGCCGTGGCCTGGATGTGGCGCTGAGCGGTAACGGTTTCTTCCGCATGACCGACAACAGCGGCGGCGTGTTCTACTCACGTAATGGTCAGTTCACCCTTGATGCCAACCGTAATCTGGTTAACACCCAGGGCCTGAACGTGACCGGCTATCCGGCCAGCGGTTCACCGGCCACCATCCAGTCGGGTGCAAACCCGGTGGCGATCCGTATTCCGACCGAGCAGATGCCAGCCCGCGCCACCACCACGGCCGGACTGATTGCCAACCTGAACTCAACGGACACCACGCCATCTGTGACCACCTTCTCGACGGCGAACGCAGACAGCTACAACAAGAAAACCACGGCAACCGTGTTCGACTCGCAGGGTAATGACCATGCGCTCGACATGTACTTCGTGAAAGACACCACCAGCAACAGCTGGACCGTTCATACCATCGACGGTAACACCGGCAGCTCGGCGGGCGACTTCCGCATGACGTTTGATACCAGCGGTAAGCTGACAGGCGTCTCTAAGCTGGATGCAAACGGTGCGGTAGTGAGCACCACCAACGACGGTACCGTTGGCCTGACGCTGAACGTGGGCGGCGCCAATGGCGCGGTCGCGAACCAGCCGATCACCCTGAGCATGCTGGGCAGTCTGCAGCAGAACACCGGCGCCACCACTTTTGGCAGCCCGACACAGGATGGTTATGCACCTGGCGATCTGACCAGCTACGCCATCAATGATGACGGCACCATCACCGGCACCTACTCCAACAAGAAAACCCAGCTGCTGGGTCAGATTGTGCTGGCGAGCTTCTCTAACCCGGAAGGTCTGCAGTCACAGGGCGACAACGTCTGGTCTGCGTCAGGCGCATCCGGTCAGGCAGCAATCGGTCTGGCTAATACCGGAACCTTTGGTTCTCTGACGGCGGGCGCCCTGGAGTCCTCAAACGTCGATATGAGTAAAGAGCTGGTGAACATGATCGTGGCGCAGCGTAACTATCAGGCGAACGCGCAGACCATCAAAACTCAGGACCAGATTCTCAACACGCTGGTTAACTTACGTTAATTCGCTAACAGGATTGCCATATGGATCACGCGATATATACCGCGATGGGCGCGGCCAGCCAGACGCTGGATCAGCAGGCGGTCACCGCCAGCAACCTCGCCAACGCCTCAACACCAGGCTTTCGTGCGCAGCTCAATGCGCTGCGCGCGGTGCCGGTGAATGGCTGGTCACTGCCAACCCGTACGCTGGTCGCCGCCTCCACACCCGGCGCCGACATGAGCCAGGGCGCGATGGATTACACCGAGCGTCCACTCGATGTGGCGGTGCAGCAGGAGGGCTGGCTGGCGGTGCGTACCGCTGACGGCAGCGAAGCTTATACCCGCAACGGCAATATGCAGATCAGCCCGAACGGCACGCTGACGGTTCAGGGCAATCCTGTGATGGGCGACGGCGGTCCGATTGTGATCCCGCAGGGCACCGAAATCACAATCGCGGCTGACGGCTCCATCACCGGCCTGAATGCCGGTGACTCGCCTAACGCCACAGTTCAGCTGGGTAAGCTGAAGCTGGTCAGGGCCACCGGCCAGGAGCTGCAGCGCAGTGATGACGGGATGTTCCGTCCCACAGCTGCGACACAGGCAACCCGCGGTGCGGCGCTGCAGGCTGACGCCACCATGCAGGTAATGCCTGGCGTGCTGGAAGGCAGCAACGTCAAACCGGTGGAAACCATGGTCGATATGATCGCCAACGCCCGACGTTTTGAGATGCAGATGAAAGTCATCACTAACGTCGACGAAAATGAACAAAAAGCCAATCAGCTCCTGAACATGAGCTAAGGCGCGAGGATAACAACATGATTCGTTCTTTATGGATCGCTAAGACCGGTCTTGATGCGCAGCAGATGAACATGGACGTCATTGCCAACAACCTGGCTAACGTCAGCACCAATGGCTTTAAGCGTTCGCGTGCCGTGTTCGAAGATCTGATGTACCAGACCATGCGTCAGCCGGGCACGCAGTCGTCCGAACAGACGACGCTGCCCTCCGGTCTGCAGATCGGCACCGGTGTCCGTCCGGTCACCACCGAGCGTCTGCACACCCAGGGCAACCTGTCACAGACCAGTAATTCAAAAGATATTGCCATTAACGGCCAGGGCTATTTTCAGATTCAGATGCCGGATGGCACCTCTGCTTACACCCGTGACGGCGCGTTTCAGGTGGATCAGAACGGCCAGCTGGTGACCAACTCCGGTTTCCCGGTGCAGCCCGGCATTACCATTCCGGCTAACGCCACCAGCATCACGGTTTCGCGTGACGGTGTGGTCAGCGTGACGCAGCAGGGCCAGGCCCAGGCTGCGCAGGTGGGTCAGCTAACCCTGAGCACCTTCATGAACGATGCCGGTCTCGATAGTGTGGGTGAAAACCTCTACAAGGAAACTCAGGCATCGGGCGCACCGACTGACAGCACCCCAGGCCAGAACGGCGCGGGTCTGCTCTATCAGGGCTATACCGAAACCTCAAACGTTAACGTGGCGGAAGAGCTGGTCACCATGATTCAGACGCAGCGCGCTTACGAAATCAACAGCAAGGCGATCAGTACCTCTGATCAGATGCTGGCGAAATTAACGCAGATTTAATCCCGAACAGGGCCAGCCCATGCTGGCCTGAATGACAGACATTAATAAGGTCGTGACGCCGTGGCGAAGCAACAGATTCTCAAGCCTGGACATTGGTTAGTCGCCTCGCTGCTGCTAACTCTTAACGGTTGTGCCCTGGTCCCCCGGACCCCGCTGGTCGAAGGCGCAACCACAGCACAGCCGATGCCGTCCGCGCCACCGGTGGTAAACGGCTCCATTTTCCAGGGCGTCGCGCCGCTTAACTACGGCTACCAGCCGCTGTTTGAAGACCGCCGTCCACGCAACATTGGCGATACCCTGACCATCACGCTGCAGGAAAACGTCAGTGCCAGCAAAAGCTCTTCCGCCAATGCCAGCCGCGATGGCAGCAACAGCTTTGGCCTGAACGCCGTGCCGACCGGTCTGGCGGGCCTGGTGGGTGCCGGCGGCGAAAAAGCCAATATCAGCGCGGAAGGCAAAAACGATTTCGCCGGGAAAGGGGGCGCATCTGCCAACAACACCTTTACCGGCACCATTACCGTCACGGTGGATCAGGTGTTGTCGAACGGCAACCTGCACGTGGTCGGTGAAAAACAGATCGCCATTAATCAGGGCACGGAGTTCATTCGCTTCTCAGGTGTAGTCAACCCACGCACCATCAGCGCCAGCAACGCCGTGTTATCTACCGCTGTCGCCGATGCACGTATTGAGTACGTCGGAAATGGCTATATCAATGAGGCGCAGACCATGGGTTGGTTACAGCGCTTCTTCCTGAACATCTCGCCGATGTAAGAGGTTTCAATGAAAAAGTTAACGCTGTTGCGCGCCGGGCTGGCGCTGCTGCTGGGCGTCAGCCTGCTGGCAAAAGCCGATTTAATTCGTGACTTAACCACCATCCAGGGGGTTCGCGAAAACCAGTTACTGGGCTATGGCCTGGTTGTGGGTCTCGATGGTACCGGTGACCAGACGACCCAGACGCCGTTTACCACTCAGACCGTCAGCAACATGCTGTCACAGCTGGGGATTACCGTGCCCGCAGGCACCAACATGCAGCTGAAAAACGTGGCGGCGGTTATGGTCACCGCAAAACTGCCCGCGTTTGCCCGTCAGGGACAGAACCTGGATGTGGTGGTCTCTTCACTGGGTAACGCCAAAAGCCTGCGCGGCGGCACGCTGTTAATGACGCCGCTGAAAGGGGTCGATAACCAGGTCTATGCGCTGGCGCAGGGAAATATCCTCGTGGGCGGTGCAGGCGCATCGGCAGGCGGCAGCAGTGTTCAGGTTAACCAGCTTAACGGCGGCCGGATTACCGGCGGGGCCACGGTAGAGCGTGAACTGCAGAGCAACTTTGGTTCGCAGAACACCATTAACCTGCAGCTGAACAACGAAGACTTCTCCATGGCGCAGCGAATTGCTGATGCGATTAACGCGCGTGGGGGATATGGCTCGGCTCAGCCGCTGGATGCGCGTACCGTGCAGATCCGCGTCTCACCAAACAATGGCGCGCAGGTGCGTCTGCTGGCCGATATCCAGAACATTAACGTCTCGATTCCGGTTGAAGATGCCAAAGTGATCATCAACTCCCGTACCGGCTCGGTGGTGATGAACCGCGAAGTGACGCTGAATCAGTGTGCGGTGGCGCAGGGCAACCTCTCTGTGACGGTCAACCAGCAGCAGAACGTCAGCCAGCCTGATACCCCGCTGGCCGGTGGTCAGACGGTGGCCACAACGCAGACCCAGATCGATCTGCGTCAGAGCGGCGGTGCGCTGCAACGCGTCAACGCCAGCGCCAACCTGAACAACGTGGTGCGTGCGCTGAATGCGCTGGGCGCGTCACCTATCGAGCTGATGTCGATTCTGCAGTCAATGCAGAGTGCCGGCTGTCTGCGTGCCAAACTGGAAATTATCTGATGGCTGATATGCAATCTGTGATGAGTGCGGCTTACGACAGCCGCTCCCTGAATGAACTGAAACACCAGGCCAGCAACGACCCGAAAGGGCATGCGTTGCAGGTGGCGCGTCAGGTCGAAGGGATGTTTGTACAGATGATGCTGAAGAGTATGCGCGAGGCGTTGCCGCAGGACGGCATTATGAGCAACGAACAGACCAAACTCTTCACCTCTATGTATGACCAGCAGATTGCGCAGGAGATGGGGAAACGCGGGCTTGGCCTGGCGGAAACCATCGTCAAACAGATGCAGCCCGCTGTCGCGCCGGATGAGAAAGCCGGAACGGTGCCGATGAAGCTGGATAACAGCTTCATCCTCAGCACCAGCGGGGCGACGCCGATGCCGGCGCAGCAGCTGGAGCAGATGGTGCGTAAAGCTATGCCGCGTCTGCCTGCCGCTTCGCCAACCGGCCTGCCCAGCGACAGCCGCGAGTTCATCGCGCAGCTGACGCAGCCCGCGCAGGCGGCCAGTCAGCAGAGTGGTATCCCTCATCACCTGATTCTGGCGCAGGCGGCGCTGGAGTCGGGCTGGGGCCAGCGTCAGATCCTGACCCGCGACGGTAAACCGAGCTACAACGTCTTCGGCATCAAAGCGAGTGGCGACTGGAAGGGTGACACCACCGACATCATGACCACCGAATATGAGCAGGGCGAAGCGAAAAAAGTCCGGGCCAGCTTCCGGGTCTATAACTCCTATTTCGAGGCGCTGACCGACTACGTCCGGCTCCTGACGAAAAACCCACGCTATGCGGCGGTCACTACCGCATCCAGTGCAGAGCAGGGCGCGCAGGCGCTGCAGGCGGCGGGCTATGCCACCGATCCTAAATATGCGCAGAAGCTGGTGGGAATGATTCAGCAATTCAAAAGCATGGGCGACAAAGTCGTTAAAGCGTACAGCCAGGATATTGGCGACCTGTTCTGATCATTGCGCCTCAAGTTTCACTTAAGCAAGCCGATAACATCACCATAAGCCAGATGCGTTTTCGCCCGCTGGCGTTCATTCAGATCTCTGCCAGCCCGGTTGACGGGGGAACGTAAGGAACCGAGATGTCCAGCATAATTAACTCCGCGATGAGCGGATTGAGTGCCGCACAGGCCGCCCTGAGCACCACCAGTAATAACATCACGAACTACACCGTGGCGGGCTACTCCCGTCAGACAACGGTGCTGGCGCAGGCAAACAGTACCCTGCAGGGCAACAGCTATTACGGCAACGGCGTAAAAATCTCCGGTGTACAGCGCGAGTATGATGCTTTCATCGCAACGCAGTTGCGCGGTGCCAGTGCCAGCTACAGTGCTGTCGATCTCCAGCATAGCCAGATCTCTAACATTGACGATCTGCTGTCGACCTCGACCACCAGTCTCTCCACCTCCCTGCAGGGCTTCTTTACCAACCTGCAGAACGTGGTCAGCAACGCCAACGATCCCTCGGCGCGTCAGTCTATGCTCAGTAACGCTCAGGGGCTGGTCAGCCAGTTTCAGACCACGGCGCAGTATCTGAACAACATGCAGAACAGCGTCAATTCTGATGTCGCCTCCAGCGTGAAACAGATCAACACCTACAGCTCGCAGATTGCCGACCTCAACCAGCAGATTGCCAAACTGACAAACGGCAACGGTGCCGAACCTAACGATCTGCTGGATAAACGCGATCAGCTGGTTAACGAGCTGAATAACGTGGTTGGCGTCACGGTTTCGCAGCAGGATGGCAATTACACCGTATCCATGGCCAACGGCCTGACGCTGGTGAACGGCTACAAATCCAGCGATCTGGTGGCGATGAACTCCAGCAGCGATCCGACACGCACCACCATCGGCTATGTCGACAAACAGGCGGGCAACGTCGAGATCCCGGAAAAGCTGATCACCACCGGATCGCTGGGCGGTCTGCTGGCATTCCGCTCTCAGGATCTCGATCTGGCACAGAATCAGCTCGGACAGCTGGCGGCGGCCTTTACCACCAGCTTTAACGACGTGCACAAGCAGGGCTTTGACAGCAACGGCGACCAGGGTGTCGATTTCTTTAACATCGGCACTCCGCTGGTGGTCAGCAACAGCAAAAACAGCACCGCTGCGTCTGTCACCGCCGAATGGACCGATACCAGCGCGCTGAAAGCCTCTAACTACACCGTCAGCTATGACGGCACTAAATGGACTGCCACCCGTGCTTCAGACAGCACGGCGGTCACCATTGCGCAGGGAACCGACGCCAGTGGCAACACGACGCTGAGCTTTGATGGTCTGAAACTGACCGTCGCGGCCACCCCGGCACCTGCCGCAAAAGACAGTTTCCTGGTGAAGCCGGTTCAGAACGTCATTAACGACATGTCCGTAGCGATTACCAGTGAATCCCAGGTAGCCGCGGCGAGCGCCGTGGGCGGCGAAAGTGATAACCGCAATGCGCAGAAGCTGCTGAACCTGCAGGATGTGAAGCTGGTGGGCGGAAATGCCACGCTGTCGCAGGCTTATGCGAGCATCGTCAGCACCGTGGGTAACAAAACCAGCTCGCTGGAAACGACCAGCACCACCCAGAAAAGCGTGGTCAGTCAGCTGACCGATCGCCAGCAGTCGGTCTCTGGCGTAAACCTCGATGAGGAGTACGCCAACCTGACTAAATACCAGCAATATTACATGGCTAATGCGCAGGTGCTGCAGACGGCCAGCACCGTGTTTAACGCATTGATCAATATTCGCTAAGGGCAGGAGATAACATGCGAATCAGTACAAATATGATTTTTGACCAGCAGGTGCGCGGCATTACCGACTCGCAGGCCTCCTGGCTGAAAGTGGGTGAGCAGCTCTCCAGCGGTCGCCGTGTAACGAATCCCTCGGATGACCCGATTGCGGCGTCACGCGCGGTGGTGCTGTCACAGACCCAGCAGAAGGGAAGTCAGTATGCGCTGGCGCGTACCTTTGCTGAGCAGGGGCTCTCCCTGGAAGAGAATGCGCTGAAAGGCGTGACCAGCAGTATTCAGAGCGCACAGACGCTGATCATCAACGGTTCAACCGGTACGCTGAGCGACGATGACCGTGGCTCGATCGCCACCCAGCTGGAGGGGATCCGTGCTCAGTTGCTGAACCAGGCAAACAGCCAGGATGCCAACGGACGCTACATCTTTGCCGGTTATAAAACCGACAGCGCACCTTTTGTTGATGGTGCCGGAACCGGCGTCAGCTACGCGGGCGGCACAGAAGCCATCACCCAGAAGGTCGATACCAGCCGTACCATGACCGTGGCGCACACCGGTGATGATGTCTTTATGTCTATCACCAGCAACGCAACCAAAGAGCCGGATGGCAGCGCCAGCGAAACCAACCTGTTTAAGATGCTGGATAGCGCGATTGCCGCACTGAAAGTGCCGCAGAATGATGCTGACGCCGCAACCAAAAAGACCTTCCAGGACGCCATGGATAAAACCAACCGCGGCCTGGGTAATGCGCTGAATAATGTTTTAACCGTGCGTGCTGAGATTGGTACCCAGCTGTCTGAAATCGATACGCTGAATGCGCAGGGTGATGACCGCGACGTGATCTATAACTCCCAGATGAGTGACCTGGTGAATGTGGATTACACCGAGGCCGCTTCCAGCTACACCATGCAGCAGACGGCACTACAGGCTTCTTATAAGACCTTTACCGACATGTCGAAGATGTCACTGTTCAAACTGAACTCGTAATCTGACCTGAAAATTTGAGCGTACTTTAACCGGATACGCTTAGTTTTTCCCACTCTCCCCCTCAGGGAGGGTGGGATTTTTTTTGCCTGTGATTCAGCGACTGGTAGAGCAGGGGGACAGAATGGCAGCCATAAAAAAACCCCGGCTAAGGCCGGGGTTCAGATGACAACTGCTGAGAGATTACGGCTTGGTTGCCGGGGCTGTTGCCTGATGCGTGGCGCTGTGACCGCCTGCCGAACCGCGACCGTCGAACTGATACGGTGAACGTACCCAGTCACTGTGCGGAGCCGGTTCTGACTGCCAGGCTGGCGCCGGGGCTTTGGTCATTGGCGCAGAGGCGAAGTGCTTCCAGCGCGTGCCGTCATTGGCTACCGCATCAGCAGCAGGCGCGGCTGCTACCGGCTCGGCTGCGGTCACGGGAGCTGCAGGCGCAACATCGCGCGCGGCAACCGGTGCGTGAGGTTCCTGAACCGGCGCCGTGTCAGCATCGGCTGCGACCGGAGCCTTCAGAACCTCTTCAACCTCGGCGGCAATCGCTTCGCTGACATCAACGGCAGCGTGCTCAGCAACGTCAGCTGGCTGTGCGGCATCCGCAGAGGTCGCAACCGGGGTTTCCGTGACCGGTTCAGCAGGAACGGCTTCAGCCGCGACCACTTCTGCTTTTGCTTCATCTGCAGCAGGAACCACAGAAGGCTGCTGATCAACCGGTGCTTCAATAGCACGGGTGTCGTCAGTGTTCACCACCGGCACGGGCGTTTCTGCCAGTGGCTCGGCCTGCTGTACTGCGGCGTCAGCCTGCTGAACTGGCGCATCGGCTTGCGGCGCAGCCTGCTCTGCAGAGACATCTGCCTGTACTGCGGATTCAGCCGCAGCCGCAGCCGCGACCGGCAGCGTAGTGGCTTCTGCGCTCTCTTCAGGGCTGTACGCCGGTGTCTCATGCGTCACATTCTGAACCTGCTCTTCGCTGGCCTGGCTTACCGGGTAGCGAACCCAGACTTTACCGGACGCCATCTCAGGCGAGGCTGCTGCCGCAGCCAGAGGCATTGCTGACTGCGTCGGATAACGCTCATCACGGTAACGACGACGACGTTGTCCGCTGACGCGCAGATGACGCGGTGAACGACGTGAGCGACGCGGCATATTCGCACCGTCGCGGTTCTCGTTGTCATCCTGATCGTCAGTCTGAGGGCTCTGCAGTTCGGGCTGCGGCTGAGCAACGTCGGCCGGCTGAGGCTGACGCACTTCGGCAGGCTGCGCATTGTCGCTGGCATCCGCTGCCACAGGCTGACGGTTGTCGTCAACGCGGACCTTCTGGTTCAGCTGGCGCGGCTTACGACGCGGCATAACCTGAACGCGTTCCTCTTCCTGTGCGTCAGTCGCTTCCGACGCATCTGCCACGGCTGACTGCTCAGCGGCTTTGGCGGCTTCTTCACCCGCGCGCTTCTCTTCCTGACGACGACGCTGACGTTCTGCACGCTGTTCACGGCGCTGCTGCTGCTGCTCTTCACGCTGCTGACGCGCTTCTTCGCTCAGTGCCGGACGCTCTTCGCGAGCCTCGCCAGACTGAGACTGACGCTTGTTGCGGCGATTATCGTTGCCATCACGCGGCTCGCGGCTTTCGCGTGGCTCACGGCTCTCACGCGGTTCACGTGGCTCGCGACTTTCACGCGGTTCACGGCCTTCGCGTGACTGTGCATTGTCACCGTTACGCGGCGTGCGTTCACGACGATTGTTGTTGCGACGGTTGTTGTTGTTACGACGCTCGCCGCCACGGGAGGAACTCTGCTCCTGCTCACTTTCTGCGGCTTTCTGCGGTTCAGCAACGGCAGCGGTCTCAGGCTTAGCAGCAGGGGCTTCTTCGCCCGCGAACATTTTTTTCAGGCCACCCAGCAGGCGTCCGAAGAAACCGGTGCTGACGGTCGCTGACGGTGCCACTGCCGGCGCGCCTTTTGCTGCGGGCTTGCTTTCGGTACGCTTCGCTTCAGGGGCGACTTCAACCGGGGCCGGCGGCGCATCAGGCATCACAAAGGCGGCCAGAGCTGGCTGCTCAGGACGACGACGCTCAGAGTGCTCCTCATCCGACGGCATTGCCATCTCGGCTTCATGCAGCTTCGGCAGGTGATAACTCAGGGTCTGCGTCTCTTCGCCTTTACGCACGCGCAGCACGGAGTAGTGTGGGGTCTGCATCTTGTCATCAGGAACGATGATCGCCCGCACGCCGCCCTGGCGTTTTTCAATCGCGTTGACCGCTTCACGTTTTTCGTTCAGCAGGTAAGAGGCCACCTGAACCGGAACAATCGCGTGCACTTCTTTGGTGTTGTCTTTCAGCGCTTCTTCTTCAATCAGACGCAGAATCGACAGCGCCAGCGACTCGTTATCACGAATGGTGCCGGTGCCGCTGCAGCGCGGGCAGACGTGATGGCTGGACTCGCCCAGTGACGGGCTCAGGCGCTGACGTGACATCTCCAGCAGGCCAAAACGTGAAATGTGGCTGATCTGAATACGGGCACGATCCTGACGGACCGCTTCACGCAGCCGATTCTCGACGGCGCGCTGATGGCGAACCGGAGTCATATCGATGTAATCGATAACGATCAGCCCGCCCAGGTCGCGCAGACGCAGCTGTCGGGCAATCTCATCGGCCGCTTCCAGGTTGGTGTTAAACGCCGTCTCTTCGATGTCACCGCCGCGTGTCGCACGGGCTGAGTTGATATCGATAGCGGTCAGCGCTTCCGTGCTGTCGATGACGATGGAGCCACCGGACGGCAGGCGAACTTCGCGCTGGAACGCGGATTCAATTTGCGATTCGATCTGATAGTGGCTGAACAGCGGGATTTCACCGGTGTAGAGCTTGATTTTGCTGCTGAAGTCCGGACGGCCCAGCGCAGCGATGTGCTGACGCGCCAGCTCCAGGACTTTCGGGTTATCGATAAGGATTTCACCGATGTCCTGACGCAGGTAGTCGCGGAAGGCACGCACAATCACGTTGCTTTCCTGATGGATCAGGAAGGGCGCCGGACGGCTCTCTGCGGCTTTTTTGATCGCATCCCAGTGCTTAAGACGGAAACTTAAATCCCACTGCAGCGATTCGGCAGATTTGCCGACGCCTGCGGTACGGACGATCAGGCCCATACCTTCCGGCAGTTCCAGCGCAGACAGGGCTTCTTTCAGCTCGGTACGGTCGTCACCTTCAATGCGGCGGGAGATACCGCCTGCACGCGGGTTGTTCGGCATCAGCACCAGATAACTGCCCGCCAGCGAGATAAAGGTGGTCAGCGCCGCGCCTTTGTTGCCGCGCTCTTCTTTATCGATCTGAACAATGACTTCCTGACCTTCACGCAGCACATCTTTAATGTTGGGACGGCCATGCGCGTTGTAGCTGGAGGGGAAGTATTCGCGGGAAATTTCTTTTAACGGGAGGAAACCGTGACGCTCTGCGCCGTAGTCGACAAACGCAGCTTCAAGGCTGGGTTCAATGCGAGTGATTTTACCTTTGTAGATGTTGGCTTTTTTCTGTTCGTGTCCGGGGCTTTCGATATCCAGGTCGTACAGACGCTGACCGTCAACCAGGGCAACGCGCAACTCTTCCTGCTGAGTTGCGTTTATTAACATTCTTTTCATCGTGACTTACTCGTTATTCTTTCATGAGTGATTACAGCTGCGGGCATAGTTACCCTGGACGAGTATCAACCGATGGCCCCGTGACTTAGTGCAATGTCGTCAACCTCACGGCTGTCGACCGCGCGAGGGGCGCAAATAACGTCGGTGGCCTGTTTTTCATAAGGGAAAACAGCACCAGATAGTGGAAATGCCTGAGACAATTAAAAAACCCGTGCATCCCATACTGTTGTCCAGGCCGCAACCCGCAGCCCGCTAAGTGCCTGATTTCGCATTACGTCTTACGCCATTGCTGCGTGTCTGCTCAATCCGGCAAAATGACAATTTCGCTCTTTTTCTGCCCTGAAATGCTTCAGGTAAGAAACTCAAGCATTATTCCACTGCTAACCTTCATATAGCAAGGCGACTTTAGCCAGCTTGTGAAGTTTCTTTACATTTAACTTATTAATGTGTCGGACAAAGCAGCGGTTTGCTGAAAAAGTCAGCAGGGAGGCGACCTGCCGCCACATCAACCCCAGAGTTAAGCACAGAAAAAGGGGTGGCGCTATCAGGGGACACTATTTAGAATCGCCGCCATGAAAACAGAGAATCCGGGCGTACAATTTGTCGCCATCACGGCTGAAAATGCCGGACAACGCATTGATAACTTTTTGCGCACCCAACTCAAGGGTGTGCCAAAAAGCATGGTTTATCGCATCGTTCGCAAAGGCGAGGTGCGGGTGAATAAAAAGCGCGTCAAGCCCGAATATAAGCTGGAGGAGGGCGATGAGGTTCGCATTCCACCGGTGCGGGTCGCCGAACGCGATGACGAGGCCGTGTCACCGAAACTGGCAAAAGTAGCCTCACTGGCTGACGCCATTCTGTATGAAGATGAGGCGCTGCTGGTGATGAACAAGCCTTCCGGCACCGCCGTTCACGGAGGCAGCGGGTTGACCTTCGGCGTCATTGAAGGCCTGCGCGCACTCCGTCCCGAAGCACGCTTCCTGGAGCTGGTGCATCGCCTGGACCGTGACACCTCCGGTATTCTGCTGGTGGCGAAAAAGCGCTCGGCGCTGCGCTCCCTGCATGAGCAACTGCGCGAAAAAGGGATGCAGAAGGATTATCTGGCGCTGGTGCGCGGCAACTGGCCGTCACACCTGAAAGTGGTTCAGGCTCCGCTGCTGAAAAATATCCTGCAGAGCGGCGAACGCGTGGTGCGCGTCAGCAGCGAAGGCAAACCCTCTGAAACCCGCTTCAAAGTAGAAGAGCGGTTTGAGTTTGCCACGCTGGTGAAAGCCAGCCCGGTAACCGGTCGCACGCACCAGATTCGTGTGCATACGCTGCACGCCGGTCATCCTATCGCGTTTGACGATCGCTATGGCGAACGTGACTTTGACAGTCAGCTGGCGGCAACCGGCTTAAATCGCCTCTTCCTGCACGCGGTGGCCCTGACCTTTACCCATCCTGGCACGGGCGACGTGATGCGGGTGGAAGCGCCGCTGGACGAAGGCCTGAAGCAGTGTCTGCTCAGGTTACGTCAGCGTAAAGGGTGAGTGCTCCGGCATCACGCGGTTAAAGGATTGATGCCGGCCTGCTGTAGCATTGCATTGAGCGCAATCAGCGGCAGGCCGACCAGCGTGTTGGGGTCGCGCCCCTCCAGTCGATCAAACAGACAAATTCCCAGCCCCTCACTTTTAAAGCTGCCCGCACACTGAAACGGCTGCTCTTTCTCAACATAGCCGGTGATCTCTGCCTCGGTTAAGGTGCGGAAATGCACCACAAAAGGTTCACACGCCTGCAGCAGTGTGCCACTGGCGGGATGACAGAGTGCCAGGCCGGTATAAAATGTGATCGCTTTGCCGCTGGCGGCACGCAGTTGCGCCCGCGCCTTCTCTGCGGTGTGAGGCTTTCCGGTAATCACGCCATCCAGTACACAGACCTGGTCAGAGCCGATAATCCAGTGACTGGGGTAGGTTTCTGCCAGTGCCTGCGCTTTGGCTTTGGCAAGTCGCGTCACCAGCGCCTGCGCCGATTCATCCGGCAGCGGCGACTCATCTACTTCTGGCGCAGCCGTAATAAAAGGCAGCCCCAGCTTGCGCAGCAGCGCCTGTCGGAAGGGGGAGGTCGAAGCTAAAAGAATCGATGGCGTCATTTTTTTTCAATAGTAATAGCGAATTGGTGACAGTCATTTTAAACTGTGCGCCGCACTGGATGCGAATAGTGGTTGAAAGATGCTGTTTAACGGCCTTTTTCTTTGACTCTATGACATTACAAAGTTAATATGCGCGCCCTATGCAAAAGGTAAAATTACCCCTAACGCTGGACCCTGTCCGCACCGCTCAGAAGCGCCTTGATTATCAGGGTGTCTACACATCTGCACAGGTGGAGCGTGTGGCCGAGTCGGTCGTTAGTGTGGACAGTGATGTGGATTGTGCCATGTCGTTCGCGGTTGATAGCCAACGTCTGGCGGTACTGACGGGTACTGCTGAAGTTCAGGTGACGTTACGTTGTCAGCGCTGCAACCAGACCTTTCCCCATCACGTAAAAGTCAGTTTTTGTTTCAGTCCCGTCTCTTCTGAAGAGCAGGCCGAAGCATTGCCGGAAGCGTACGAGCCGGTCGATGTCAACGAATTTGGTGAGATCGATCTGCTGGCGGTTGTTGAGGATGAACTGATCCTCGCGCTGCCGGTCGTTCCGGTGCACGATTCTGAACACTGTGAAGTGTCCGAGGCGGACATGGTCTTTGGCAAACTGCCTGCAGAGGCGGAGAAACCAAATCCATTTGCCGTATTAGCCAGTTTAAAGCGTAAGTAATAGGAGTAAGGTCCATGGCCGTACAACAGAATAAACCCACCCGTTCTAAGCGTGGTATGCGTCGTTCGCACGATGCGCTGACCACTGCTGCTCTGTCAGTAGATAAAGTTTCTGGCGAAACTCATCTGCGTCACCACATCACTGCGGACGGTTACTACCGCGGTCGCAAGGTTATCGTTAAGTAAGTTTCTTGCTTAGCAAGGCGATACCTTGACACGTTTGACCCTGGCGATTGATGCCATGGGCGGGGACTTCGGTCCCTGCGTGACAGTGCCTGCAGCATTGCAGGCACTGGCCTCTCATTCGGAACTATTCCTTCTTCTTGTCGGACATCCCGACACTCTCATGCCATTGCTTGCCAAAGCGGATTCCTCCCTGATGGGGCGTTTGCAGGTTATCCCTGCCGAATCGGTTATTGCAAGTGATGCGCGGCCCGCTCAGGCCATCCGGAACAGTCGCGGCAGCTCAATGCGTGTGGCGCTGGAGATGGTGAAAGAGGGACGTGCCCAGGCCTGTATCAGCGCCGGTAATACCGGGGCTTTGATGGGGCTGTCGACACTCTTATTAAAACCGCTGGACGGCATTAAGCGTCCGGCGCTGATGTCCGTTTTGCCGCATCAGCAGCAGGGTAAAACGGTGGTACTCGATCTGGGCGCGAATGTGGACTCAGACAGTGCGATGCTGGTGCAGTTTGCCGTGATGGGTTCCGTGATGGCCGAGTATGTACTGGGGATTTCTCAGCCCCGTGTTGCATTGCTCAACATCGGTCATGAAGAGACCAAAGGGCTGGAAACGATCCGTGACGCCGCGGTTATGCTGCGAGAATCACCGCACATCAACTATATTGGTTACCTCGAAGGTAATGAGCTGCTGACCGGTAAAACCGATGTCATGGTCTGTGACGGTTTTGTCGGGAACGTCACGCTGAAGACGATGGAAGGCGTGGTAAGAATGTTTCTTTCTCTGCTGAAGTCCTCAGGGGAAGGCAAAAAACGGTCATGGTGGCTTCAGTTGCTGGGGCGCTGGGTTCAGAAACGTCTGGCAAAGCGCTTCGGGCATCTCAACCCCGACCAGTACAATGGCGCTTGTCTGTTAGGATTGCGCGGAACAGTGATCAAGAGTCACGGCGCAGCAACTCAACACGCCTTCGCCGTGGCGATAGAACAGGCAGAGCAGGCGGTGAGGCAGCAAATTCCCGAACGAATTGCTGCGCGCCTTGATGCTGTATTAGCCAGGAGTGACAAAGCCTAGATGTATACCAAAATTATCGGTACGGGCAGTTATCTGCCCAGCCAGATTCGCACCAATGCCGATCTGGAAAAAATGGTGGAGACGTCGGACGAGTGGATTGTTACCCGTACCGGCATCCGTGAGCGTCGCATTGCTGCACCTGACGAAACCGTCGCCACCATGGGATTCAGCGCCGCTCAGCGCGCGCTGGAAATGGCCGGCATTGAGGCGAACGACGTTGGGCTGATCATTGTCGCCACAACCTCTTCCAGCCATGCCTTCCCGAGCTCCGCCTGCATGATCCAGCAAATGCTGGAGATTAAAGACTGCGCGGCGTTTGACCTTGCGGCCGCCTGCGCCGGTTTCACCTATGCACTGAGCGTGGCCGATCAATACATCAAAAATGGCGCCGTAAAACATGCGCTGGTGATTGGTGCTGATGTGCTGGCGCGCGCGCTGGATCCGGAAGATCGCGGCACCATCATCCTGTTCGGTGATGGCGCGGGTGCGGTTGTGCTGGGCCAGAGCGAAGAGCAGGGGATCATCTCTACCCATCTGCACGCCGACGGTCGCTATTCGCAGCTGCTGACCCTGCCTTATCAGGATCGCGCGCATCAGGATCAGCCTGCCTATGTCACCATGGCGGGCAACGAAGTCTTTAAAGTCGCCGTAACCGAGCTGGCCCACATCGTTGACGAAACGCTGCAGGCCAATAATCTTGATCGTGAAATGCTGGACTGGCTGGTGCCGCATCAGGCTAACCTGCGCATCATCAGCGCCACCGCGAAAAAACTCGGCATGACCATGGATAAAGTGGTCGTCACACTGGATCGCCACGGCAACACCTCTGCCGCCTCGGTGCCAAGCGCACTGGACGAAGCGGTTCGTGATGGCCGTATCAAACCCGGACACCTTATTCTGCTGGAAGCCTTTGGTGGTGGATTCACCTGGGGTTCTGCGCTGGTTCGCTTTTGATTGACAGGAACGAAAGATGACGCAAATTGCATTTGTTTTTCCCGGTCAGGGTTCACAGACCGTGGGCATGCTGGCTGAATTAGCAGCCACTTATCCGCAGGTTGAAGAGACCTTCCGTGAAGCTTCTGACGCGCTGGGATACGATCTGTGGCAGTTAGTCAGCCAGGGTCCGGCTGAAGAGCTGAATAAAACCTGGCAGACTCAGCCAGCCCTGCTGGCCGCCTCCGTGGCTATCTATCGTGTCTGGCAGGCGCAGGGCGGCGAACAGCCCGTTCTGATGGCCGGTCACAGCCTGGGTGAGTACTCGGCACTGGTGTGTGCAGGCGTGCTCAACTTCGCTGACGCGGTGAAACTGGTTGAACTGCGCGGCAAACTGATGCAGGAAGCGGTCCCGGAAGGCACGGGCGCAATGCAGGCGATTATTGGCCTGGATGACGCCGCTATCCGTCAGGCCTGTGAAGAGAGTGCTCAGGGCCAGGTTGTTTCGCCGGTAAACTTCAACTCGCCAGGCCAGGTGGTCATTGCGGGTAACAAAGAAGCCGTTGAACGTGCAGGCGCGGCCTGTAAAGCCGCGGGTGCCAAGCGTGCCTTACCGCTGCCGGTCAGCGTGCCTTCCCACTGCGCACTGATGAAGCCTGCTGCCGACAAACTGGCGGTGGCGCTTGAAGGCATAACGTTTAATACGCCAGCGGTGCCGGTCATTAATAATGTCGATGTCAAAGCAGAATCCGACGCGTCGGCTATCCGCCATGCGCTGGTTCGTCAGCTTTACAGCCCGGTTCGCTGGACCGAGAGCGTGGAAGCGATGGCAGCACAGGGTGTGACACACCTGCTGGAGATGGGTCCGGGCAAAGTCCTGACCGGTCTGACCAAACGCATTGTCGATACCCTGACCGCTGCTGCCGTGAACGATACGGCTTCACTGAACGCTGCACTCGGAAAGGAATAAGAGGAAAATCATGAGCTTTGAAGGTAAAGTTGCGCTGGTTACCGGCGCGAGTCGCGGCATTGGTCGTGCGATTGCAGAAACCCTGGTGGCACGCGGTGCCAGAGTCGTCGGAACTGCAACCAGCCAGAGTGGCGCCGACGCCATCAGTGCTTACCTTGGCGACAAGGGCAAGGGCCTGTTACTGAATGTGACTGACGCTGACTCCATTAACAGCGTTTTAGAGAATATTCGCGCTGAATTTGGCGAAGTGGATATTTTAGTCAATAATGCAGGCATTACGCGTGACAATCTTCTCATGCGCATGAAGGACGATGAGTGGCAGGATATCCTGGATACTAACCTCACATCGGTATTCCGCCTTTCTAAGGCGGTTCTGCGTGCCATGATGAAAAAGCGCGTGGGCCGTATCATCACCATTGGTTCCGTTGTCGGCACCATGGGTAACGCGGGCCAGGCAAACTACGCAGCAGCAAAAGCGGGTTTGATTGGCTTTAGCAAATCACTGGCGCGCGAAATCGCGTCACGTGGCATTACCGTCAACGTCGTGGCTCCAGGCTTTATTGAGACTGACATGACGCGGGCACTGAACGAAGATCAACGTTCCGGTATTTTGGCGGAAGTGCCAGCGGGTCGCTTAGGCGAAGCGCAGGAAATCGCCAATGCTGTGGCATTTTTAGCCTCTGACGAAGCAGCCTACATCACAGGTGAAACGCTGCACGTCAATGGCGGAATGTACATGGTCTGATAAATCACGAAATCATTTGCATTATTTGCGGTTAAAACCGCAAAATAACGCAAAATCGTGGTTAGACCAGCCGGGATTTTGTTGCATCTTTTTCACCATTTTATACACTACGAAAACCATCGCGAAAGCGAGTTTTGATAGGAAATTAAATAGTATGAGCGATATCGAACAACGCGTTAAGAAAATCATCAGTGAGCAGCTGGGTGTGAAAGAGGAAGAAGTCACCAACTCTGCATCTTTCGTAGAAGACCTGGGTGCCGATTCTCTTGATACCGTTGAGCTGGTGATGGCTCTGGAAGAAGAGTTTGATACTGAGATTCCAGACGAAGAAGCTGAGAAAATCACTACCGTTCAGGCAGCGATCGACTACATCAATAGCCATAAAGGCTAATGAATATCTTCAGGCGGTCGCTCGACCGCCTGATTTTTTTGTTTGTCCCACATAGTTCCTATTTCCCCTCCCTGGAGGACGAACGTGTCTAAGCGTCGTGTAGTTGTGACTGGTCTTGGCATGTTGTCTCCTGTCGGCAATACCGTAGAGTCTACCTGGAGTGCTCTCCTTGCCGGTCAGAGCGGCATTACCCTGATCGACCATTTTGATACCAGTGCTTATGCAACGCGTTTTGCAGGTCTGGTAAGAGATTTTAATTGTGATGATTTCATCTCGCGCAAAGATCAGCGCAAGATGGACGAATTCATCCAATACGGCATCGTGGCTGGTATTCAGGCCATGCAGGACAGCGGTCTGGTTGTGACCGAGGAAAATGCAGGCCGTATGGGCGCAGCGATTGGCTCCGGCATCGGTGGCCTGGGTCTGATTGAAGAGAATCATACCTCCCTGGTCAACGGTGGCCCGCGCAAAATCAGTCCATTCTTTGTGCCTTCAACCATCGTTAACATGGTGGCGGGTCATCTCACCATCATGTATGGCCTGAAGGGTCCGAGCATCTCTATTGCGACAGCCTGTACTTCTGGCGTCCATAACATCGGTCATGCTGCACGTATCATCGCCTATAACGATGCTGACGTGATGCTGGCAGGTGGCACAGAGAAAGCCAGTACGCCATTGGGCGTGGGCGGTTTTGGTGCTGCACGTGCGCTCTCAACCCGTAACGACAACCCGCAGGCGGCAAGCCGTCCGTGGGATAAAGATCGTGACGGTTTTGTGCTGGGCGACGGTGCCGGTATCGTGGTGCTGGAAGAGTACGAACACGCGAAAAAACGCGGCGCGAAGATCTATGCAGAAATCGTCGGTTTCGGCATGAGCAGCGACGCTTACCACATGACATCACCACCGGAAAACGGTTCAGGTGCGGCGGCAGCGATGGTCAACGCGCTGCGTGACGCTCAGCTGGATCCGGCGCAGATTGGCTACGTTAACGCGCACGGCACGTCAACGCCGGCCGGTGACAAAGCGGAAGCGCAGGCAGTGAAATCCGTGTTTGGTGCGGCGGCACAGAGCGTGATGGTCAGCTCGACTAAGTCGATGACCGGTCACCTGCTGGGTGCGGCAGGCGCGGTGGAGGCGATCTACTCGATTCTGGCGCTGCGCGATCAGGCGATTCCACCGACCATCAACCTCGACAATCCGGATGAAGGCTGCGATCTCGACTTCGTGCCTCATACCGCACGTCAGGTTACCGGCCTGGAATACACGCTGTGTAACTCCTTTGGCTTTGGCGGAACCAACGGTTCGTTGATTTTCCGTAAAGTGTAATCGGTGTTGATGCGTAAAAAGGCCCGCGATGCGGGCCTTTTTTTATCCTGCAGAATGCGCTGAAATCACACGTCATCCCCGGGAGAGAACGATGTGGATTAACGGTATCAAACAATCAACGCTGGCAGCCAGCGACCGTGGCCTGCAGTTTGGCGACGGCTGCTTTACCACCGCGGCTGTGCGACAGGGTAACATTCTGCTGCTGAAGAACCACCTTCAGCGGCTCAGGCAGGGCTGCGAACGGTTATGGATCGGCGGCATTGACTGGCTTCAGCTTGAGGCTGAGATGAAACAGGCCGCGCAGGGGCAGGAGCAGGCCGTTCTGAAAGTGATTATCAGCGCCGGTAGCGGCGGACGCGGATACAGCCGGCAGGGCTGCGCCGAACCCACACGGATTGTTTCGCTCGCGCCCTGGCCGCACCATTACGCCACGTTGCAGCAGCGTGGTGTGTCTCTCAGCCTCAGTCCGGTTCGTCTGGCGCGTAATCCTCTGTTTGCCGGTATCAAACATCTTAATCGCCTGGAGCAGGTGCTGATCAGGGCTCATCTTGACCAGACAGACGCCGACGAGGCGCTGGTGCTTGACACTGAAGGTTGGGTGGTGGAATGCTGTGCGGCCAATTTATTCTGGCGTCACGGCACGCAGATTTACACCCCCGATCTGTCAGAATCGGGGGTGGATGGCATTATGCGGCGGAGTCTGATGGCACAACTCGCGGCGGCAGGTCAGGCTTGCCAGGTTATAAAAAGCGAACCGGCGCAGCTGCTGGACGCCGATGAAGTGGTGATATGTAATGCGCTGATGCCGGTTCTGCCGGTCCGACAGATAGAAGCGTCGCACTTTACTGAACGCTCGCTGTTTAATCAGTTGCTCGCAAGCTGTGAAAAGATAATGGATGCATCATGAGTCGAAGCAAAAAAATTCTCGCCGCTCTGCTGGCGATAGTGGGTCTCGCCGCGGTTGTCAGTTACTGGCAGGTTAAGCAATTTGCGGCCACCCCTTTAACACTGCATCAGGAAACGATCTACACGCTGCCTGCCGGTACGGGGCGGGTGGCGCTTGAAGCGCAGCTGGAAGAGCAGAAGATCATACCTGAGAGCATCTGGTTCGGTGCGCTGCTGAAGCTGGAGCCGGAACTGGCGACGTTTAAGGCGGGAACCTATCGCCTTGAGCCGACCATGACGGTGCGTTCGCTGTTACAGCTGCTGGCCAGCGGTAAAGAAGCCCAGTTCCCGTTGCGGTTTGTGGAAGGTCAGCGGCTGAAAGAGTGGCTGAGTGAACTGCGCAAGGCACCCTATATCCGGCATACCCTGAAAGACGATCAGTTTGCTACCGTTGCCAGCGCGCTTAAGGTGCCAGCGGATCAGCTGGAGGGCAACTTTTTTCCCGATACCTGGCTCTACACGGCGAACACCACCGATGTTTCGCTGCTGCAGCGTGCACATGAACGCATGAAAAAAACCATTGAGGAAGTGTGGCAGGGCCGGGCAGACAATCTGCCCTATAAAACGCCACAGGATCTGGTCACGATGGCCTCTATTATTGAAAAAGAGACCGCCGTCAGCGCCGAGCGTGCGCGGGTTGCGTCGGTCTTTATCAATCGTCTGCGTACGGGGATGCGCCTCCAGACCGATCCCACGGTGATCTATGGCATGGGCGACAGCTACACCGGTACGCTGACCCGCAAAGATCTGGAGACGGCCAGCAGTTACAATACCTATATGATTAATGGCCTGCCCCCTGGCCCGATCGCCATACCGGGCAAAGCCTCGCTGCAGGCAGCGGCCCATCCGGAAAAAACCAACTATCTCTACTTTGTGGCGGATGGCAAGGGCGGGCATACCTTTACCACAAATCTTGCCAGCCATAATAAGGCGGTGCAGGTCTACCGGCAGACGCTTAAGGAAAAAAATGGACAGTAAGTTTATCGTCATTGAAGGCCTGGAAGGCGCCGGAAAAACCACCGCGCGCGACGCTATCGTCGCCACGCTGCGCGCCCGGGGCATCACCGATCTGGTCTTTACCCGGGAGCCAGGCGGAACGCCGCTGGCGGAACAGCTGCGGGTGCTGGTCAAGCAGGGGATTGAGGGTGAACAGGTTACCGATAAAGCGGAACTGCTGATGCTCTACGCTGCTCGGGTTCAGCTGGTGGAAACCGTGATCAAACCGGCACTGGCGCGCGGGGCCTGGGTGATCGGCGATCGTCACGATCTCTCCTCTCAGGCTTATCAGGGGGGCGGACGGGGACTCGACAGCGATCTGATGCAGACGCTGCGCAGTGCGGTACTCGGCGACTTCCGTCCGGATCTGACGCTCTATCTGGATGTGACACCTGAGATCGGTCTGCAGCGTGCCCGGGCACGTGGTGAACTGGACCGCATTGAGCAGGAGTCGCTGCGCTTCTTCGAACGCACCCGTGCGCGCTACCTGGCGCTGGCAGCCGCGGATCCGGCCATCCTCACGATTGATGCCACACAGGCGCTGCCTGATGTGACGGCGTCACTTCAGGCAGCGCTGGATACGTGGCTGGCGGAGCAGGCGTGATGAACTGGTATCCGTGGCTGAACCAGCCTTATCGCCAGATCATCAGCCAGCATCAGGAGAATCGCGCTCACCATGCGCTGATGATCCACGCGATGACGGGCATGGGCGATGAGGCGCTGGTCTGGGGAATGAGCCGCTGGCTGATGTGTCAGCAGCCGGATGGCCTGAAAAGTTGCGGCCAGTGCCACGGTTGCCAGCTGATGCAGGCCAATACGCACCCGGACTGGTACCGGCTTGAGGCGGAGAAAGGTAAATCCACGCTGGGCATTGATGCAGTGCGGCAGGTGACAGAAAAAATGTACCACTTTGGTCAGCAGGGGGGGGCAAAAGTCGTCTGGCTGCCGGATGCGGCACAGCTTTCGGAAGCGGCGGCCAACGCCCTGCTGAAAACGCTGGAAGAGCCGCCCGCTAACAGCTGGTTCTTCCTCAGCAGCCGCGATCCGTCACGGCTGCTGGCAACGCTGCGCAGTCGCTGCATGACGCTGCACCTGACGCCACCGGATGAAGGGCAGAGCCTGCTCTGGCTGAAGAAGCACGCCTCACAGGATGAAGCGATGCTGCTGGCGGCGTTACGCCTGAGCGCGGGCGCGCCCGGTGCGGCGCTGAGCCTGCTGGACACCGGCCCGTGGCAGGCCAGACAGAAGCTCTGCGACGCACTGCCTGCGGCGTTGCAGCACGACATCCTGCAACTGCTGCCTGTGCTGAATGCAGACGATGCGGCAGCACGCATTGGCTGGCTGATTTCATTACTGCTGGACGCCATGAAATGGCAGCAGAATGCGGAGCAGTGGCTGAGCAACATCGATCGCCAGGATGTGGTGGCCTTACTGGCCAGCCACTTTTCAGCCAGCGCGCTCAACAACACGGCCCGGACCTGGATGCGCTGCCGTGAACAGCTACTGCATGTGGCGTCAGTCAACCGTGAATTATTGCTGACCGATCAGCTCCTGAGCTGGGCAGATAACCAGAAGCCCGCCCTGATCGGCTAAATCACTCTGAGAGTCTTTATGTTTATTGTCGATTCCCATTGCCATCTTGATGGCCTGGATTATGAAAAGAACCACCGTGACCTGGATGATGTGCTCGCCAAAGCGGCGGCGCGTGATGTGAAATTTATGCTGGCCATCGCCACCACGCTGCCAGGTTTTCATACCCTGAAGCAGCTGGTGGGGGAACGAAAAAACATTGCGCTCTCCTGCGGCGTGCATCCGCTGAATCAGGAAGAGGCGTACGATGTTGAGGAGTTTCGCCGGCTCGCTGCCGATCCCCGGGTGGTCGCGCTGGGTGAAACCGGACTGGATTATCACTACCAGCCTGAGACGCGGGAGCAGCAGCAGCGCTCGTTCCGGGAACATATCCGAACCGGTATTGCGCTGAACAAACCGATTATTGTTCACACCCGCGATGCGCGTGACGATACGCTGGCGATCCTGCGGGAAGAGCAGGTTGAGCGCTGTGGCGGCGTACTGCACTGCTTCACAGAAGATCAGCCTACTGCGGCTAAACTGCTGGATATGGGCTTCTACATCTCCTTCTCCGGTATCGTTACCTTCCGTAATGCCGAACAGTTACGTGAGGCCGCACGCTATGTACCGCTGGACCGGATGCTGGTCGAAACCGACTCGCCGTATCTGGCCCCGGTGCCTTATCGCGGCAAAGAGAACCAGCCCGCCTATACGCGCGACGTTGCCGACTATCTGGCCGTGCTGAAAGGGGTTGATATCGAAACGCTGGCGGAGGCGACCACCCGCAACTTCTCCACGCTGTTTCATATCCCGATGAGCCAGCTGGGTGCCTGAGTCGGCCGGTTTATTTCAGTCTCTGTAATTAATCTGCAATCTTCCCGAATGACCCTGTTTTTCTGAACAGGGTCAGTTTTTTATTGCGTGTTGCAGCGCTGAATTAATCAGAAATTTCGCAAATCATGCCGCTGTAATTGTTGAAACGTGATAGCCGTCAAAGTAAAAAATCGGTAATTATTTTACCCTTCGTAATAAATCAAAAGGCGGTTACCGCCACCCCGGTAAAGAATCCTCCCTCTTTACCACGCGCACTGCGCAAATATGCACTCATACTCAGGAGCTTCACGCTATGTTCAAAAATGCTTTTGCCAACCTTCAAAAGGTCGGTAAATCGCTGATGCTGCCGGTATCGGTTCTGCCGATTGCCGGGATTTTATTAGGGGTCGGTTCAGCTAATTTCAGCTGGTTACCTGCAGTAGTTTCGCATGTGATGGCAGAAGCGGGCGGCTCAGTGTTCGCCAATATGCCGCTGATTTTTGCGATTGGTGTGGCACTGGGCTTTACCAACAATGACGGCGTTTCCGCACTGGCCGCTGTGGTCGCGTATGGCATCATGGTGAAAACCATGGCGGTCGTGGCGCCGCTGGTTCTGCATCTGCCGGCGGCAGAGATCGAGGCTAAACACCTCGCCGACACCGGGGTGCTGGGCGGAATTATCGCCGGCTCCATCGCCGCCTATATGTTTAACCGTTTTTACCGCATCAAGCTGCCTGAGTATCTGGGCTTCTTTGCCGGTAAGCGTTTTGTGCCGATTATCTCCGGCCTGGCGGCGATTGTGCTGGGCGTGCTGCTCTCCTTCATCTGGCCACCGGTGGGTGCCGCGATTCAGGAGTTCTCGCAGTGGGCGGCTTATCAGAACCCGGTTGTGGCCTTTGGTATCTATGGCGTCGTAGAGCGTGCTCTGGTGCCGTTTGGTCTGCATCACATCTGGAACGTGCCTTTCCAGATGCAGATTGGCGAGTACACCAACGCCGCAGGCCAGGTGTTCCACGGCGATATCCCACGCTACATGGCGGGTGACCCGACTGCCGGTAAACTCTCAGGCGGCTTCCTGTTCAAAATGTACGGCCTGCCGGCTGCTGCGATTGCTATCTGGCACTCCGCGAAACCTGAAAACCGTGCCAAAGTCGGCGGCATCATGATCTCTGCTGCGCTGACCTCGTTCCTGACCGGTATCACCGAACCGATTGAATTCTCATTCATGTTCGTGGCACCCATCCTGTATGTGATCCATGCCATTCTGGCAGGTCTGGCGTTCCCAATCTGTATCCTGCTGGGTATGCGTGATGGCACCAGCTTCTCACACGGTCTGATCGACTTTATCGTGCTGAGCGGCAACAGCAGCAAAATCTGGCTGTTCCCGATTATCGGTATCATCTATGGTCTGGTGTACTACACCCTGTTCCGCGTACTGATCGTCAAGCTAAACCTGAAAACGCCTGGCCGTGAAGAGAGCAGCAGCAGCGAGCAATCTTCTGCGACCGGCACAGAGATGGCTGGCAAACTGGTTGCTGCGTTTGGCGGTAAAGAGAACATCACTAACCTGGATGCCTGTATCACCCGTCTGCGCGTCAGCGTGGCGGATGTGGCGAAAGTGGATCAGTCAGAACTGAAAAACCTCGGCGCCCGCGGCGTGGTAGTGGCCGGTTCAGGTGTACAGGCCATTTTCGGCACCAAGTCAGATAACCTGAAAACCGATATGGATGATTACATCCGCAGCATGTAACGAGACACGCTGATGAGAAAGCCCCGCACTGCGGGGCTTTTTTTTATTATCACTCAGAGGTAAACCCGCAGATACTCGGTCAGACAGAGCAGCGCCATCGCCTGGCCGTACGGCATTGAGGTCAGGGGAATGTTGCGGTAGTCATCGAGATCGCTGCTCATCGCGGTTCCGAACGAAACCTGCTTCAGCTCACCATCGTCATCAATGTTGGCAATCACACCGCGCAGTGCTTTTTCAGCGACCTCACGATATTCAGCGGGCAGATAACGCTTACGGACGCCTTTCAGGATCCCATAGGCAAAGCCAGCCGTGGCAGAGGCTTCCGGATAACTGTGCGGGTCATCGAGCAGGGTGTGCCATAATCCACTGCTGTGCTGACAGGCGCTGAGTGCCCTGACCTGGCTTTCCAGCACCTGCTGCAGAAAACGGCGGGTGGCGTGATGCTCAGGCCAGTCCATCATCTCCAGAAAGTCGGGGATCACTATCGTCACCCAGCTGTTGCCACGGGCCCAGCGCGCATTCGCGAAGTGATGGCGGCCGTCAAAGTTCCAGCCGTGAAACCACAAACCGGTCCCGCGATCCATCAGATACTGGGTATGAAGCAGGAACTGATAAACCGCTTCCTCAATCCACGCGTCGCGCTTCAGCAGTTGCCCGATTTTGGCCAGCGCCATCACGCTCATCATGAGCGTATCGTCCCAGAGTTGCTGCCTGTTTTCGCTGTTATAGACAATGTGCTGCAGGCCACCCTGTTCGGTGCGCGGCATCTCATACATAACCCATTCCGCCCAGCGCTCAAGTACCGGCTTCCAGACCGGATTACCGGTCTCCTCATAGCGATAGGCCAGAGTCAGAAAAGGACAGACCGTATTGACATTTTTGGTCGGCGTGCCTTCCGCCAGCCGCTGCGAAAACCACGTATCGATAATCGACAGCGTCTGCTCATCACCGGTCTGCTGGTAGTAGTGCAGCATCCCATAGAGACCAATGCCGTGAGTCCACTCCCAGCCTGCCCAGCCTTTGGTATCAATCACCCGGCCATCATCCAGCCGCAGCAAGAATTCGCCGGTTTCGTCGGTGATGTTAATCAGATTTTGTGTCAGCTTCTCAATCAGCTGTACCAGTTCACGGCGTGGCAGCAGATACTCAGGCTGGCGCAGCAGCGGACTCTGTTTAACGGGAAAGAGCATCATGATTTATTCCTGTTTAAGGTCGGGTTTAAAGAAGGGGAGATCAGAGAGGGGGCCGGGAGTTTGCCGGGAGCGGGCTTGTTGCGATTGAGAAAGCCAATATTATTGTTACCCCACAGATTCTCATAGGGCATGCCCGCCAGCATTTCAACGATCCTGCGCGCGTCCGGGGTGATACTTTCCGGCACGATACGGCCCGCTTCACGCATTTTCTGCGTCTCCTGACGCAGCACAGTATGGGTCTGCAGATTCAGCCTGAAGCGCAGTGACACCATAAAGCCGCAGGCCAGAACGGCGACGGTGCCGATGCTCAGAATCGCCAGGATGGTGTGGCTGACCCCGGGTAACTGCGTCGACTGACCAGAGACAAAGCCCGAGAGTTGCAGAATGATGCCAACCAGCATCACCGCCCCCGCCTGCGAGGCTTTCCGCGTCAGCGTCATGATGCCGGCAAAAATCCCTTCCCGTCGCTGACCGGTGATCACCTCATCCACGTCGGCGATATAGGTGTAGGTGTTCCACGGCACATAATTGATGCCGCCACGTCCCAGCCCAGCCAGGGCAGAGACGGCGAGCAGCAGTGACATGTTGTCGTTCAGGCCGGCATACCACAATCCGGCATAGGAGAGCGCTGCCAGGGCGAACAGGAGAGCCACCATACGGTAGGCGGGCGCAGGACCAAGACGGATGCAAAGCGGGATCATCACCATCACCGCGATGAACTGCAGCACCGCCATCGTGCCCATCAGGCTTGAGGCGACCTGGGCGCTCTGCATCAGCACAAATACCACATACCAGGTAAAGACGGCGTTAAAGATATCCTGAGCGATATAGCCACCGAGATACATGCCCAGGTGCTGGCGGAAGATGCGGATGCGCAGGGTAGAAGCCAGCTCAACATAGAGCCGTTTCAGGCTCTGCCGGAGCGTCAGTTGCTGTTTTTCCAGCCCGGCCCGGCGCGACTCCGCGGAAAAATCATCAGGATGACGCTCCCAGGTAAAACACCACACCAGTGTCAGCACCAGCGCACAGATGACGGAGAAGACCAGACTGGCGTAGAAAAAGGAGAGAGGGTTATCTTTTCCCAGCCAGCCCAGCAAAAGGCCAGGCAAAAACGCTGCCAGTATGGCCGACAGCTGTGCCAGCCCGATGCGTGCACCGGAGAAGTGCGTTTTTTCTCTGAAATCGTCCGTCATTTCCGGGACCAGCGTTTCATAGGGCACCAGGATCATGGTGTAGACGATGTCAAACAGCAGATAAGTGGAGAGATACCACCAGAAACTCATGTCGCTGACCCACATCAGGCTGTAACTGAACACCGCGGGAATGCCGAGCAGGATAAAGAATTTGCGGCGGCCAAAGCGTTTACCCAGTCGGGTAGAGCCGAAGTTATCGGTGATAAACCCCATCAGCGGACTGACTATCGCATCCAGAACGCGGGCGGCGGCGAAAATCAGGGTGGCCTGAATCGGGGTCAATCCACAAAAGGTGGTGTAAAAATAGAGCAACCAGGCGGCAGTCAGTGCCGTCGTGCCGGCTCCAAGAAAATCTCCAGAACCATAGGCCAGATAGTGGCCCGGACCAATTTTACGTGAGCGCATAGCAGAGGCTCCTTGAGGTTGTATGGCGGTTAACTCTGGTGACGCCGGACATCTCAACCGGACTGGTTAGCAAAGTAGAACTGACCGGAGGGGTAAACCTTCGCGATTTGGCAAGGGATGGCGCCAGAATGGCAACCAGATGAAGAAAAGGGGGGCGAAACTCTTATTTATGAAACAGCGTTTCATTTTTATAATGAGGCGGTGGTCAGCAGGACCAGCAAAACGGCATACTGGCCAGGAAGATAGCGCGCTGCTACAAAGGCAGGCTAACAAAACAAGAAAAGTGGCACCGAGGTTGAAAGAAAACAAATTTCTCCCTCATACTGCTTGATTACGACTCATGCTAAAGGAATTGCACCATGGCTGAAGAAACCATTTTTAGTAAAATTATCCGCCGCGAAATCCCCGCTGATGTGGTTTATCAGGATGAGCTGGTCACTGCCTTCCGCGACATTTCGCCCAAAGCCCCGACCCATATCCTGATCGTGCCGAATGTACTGATCCCGACGGTTAACGAGGCGGAAGCGGCGCATGAGCATGCGCTGGGCCGCATGTTCACCACCGCGGCGAAAATCGCCCGTCAGGAAGGCATCGATCAGAATGGTTATCGGCTGATTGTGAACTGCAATCAACATGGGGGTCAGGAGGTTTATCATATTCACATGCATCTGCTGGGTGGCGAACCGCTGGGCCCGATGCTTTCAAACTGAACTGACAACGGAAACGTGCTATGCGATCCTGGCTGACTGGCCTGCCGATCCTGCTCTGCCTGACGGCCTGTAGCAGTGATAAACCGATGATCAATACCTCGCAGTCGCTGGTGATGGAGTCCTCTGTGCTGTCGGCAGGGATCATCACCGATGAGCCGAGGCTGGATGAGAACGATGGACTGAAACGCGCCACCAGCGTGCTCTATAATCAGCGCGAAACCCCGGTCATTGTGCACTATCGTTACTACTGGTATGACGACAAGGGGCTGGAAATCACCCCGCAGGAACCGGCGCAGACCGTCACCGTTCCGGCACAGGGGAGCATTGTCGCCACATCGCAACTGGGTAACCTGACTGCCAGCAAGGTTCGTCTCTATCTCTATCTTTAAGGATTTTCGACGTGATACGCAGTATTAATCGTACCGGAGCGCTCCTGATGGCGCTCATTCTCTCCGGCTGTGTCGTGAAGCAGCAGCAGCCCGCCACGGTTGAACCGACCCAGCCTTCTGAGCCGGTGCAGCCCGTTCCGCAACCTGAACCGGTGCCGCAACCGCAGCCACAGCCGGTGCCGCAGCCACCGAAGCTGGTGACGATCAACTGGGACGCCAGCGTTCAGCCGCTGGTGGCGCAGATGCTCCAGGCGACCAGCGCCGAGCCAGGCAGCGTGCTGCTGGTGGATCGGATTAAAAACAGCACCAACGGATCGCTGCAAAGCGAGAAAGCCACAGCGGCGATCCAGAATGCGCTGAACAACAACGGCAAATTCACTCTGGTTTCAGCCGATCAACTGGCACAGGCCAAGCAGGCGCTGGGTTTGTCACCGGATGACAGCCTGAACTCGCGCAGTAAAGCGATTGGCCTGGCCCGCAATGTTAACGCGCAGTATGTGCTTTACAGCAATGCACGCGGCGATGTGAAAGCGCCGACCCTGCAGATGCAACTGATGCTGGTGCAGACCGGCGAAATCATCTGGTCTGGCAACGGCATTGCACAGCATTGATTCCGCATTTTCGCGGATGATTCATCAGGTCACCGGCGAGCCAGAGAGGACGACATCGCTTCCGCTCGCCGGGCTGACCGGGCACAGTCAGAAAATCGTCAGCCCGCGTGGTCTCTTTATCGCGCGGGCGGCACCTCAGCCGCCGATTCCCTTTGTTGACCGGCAGCGCGAGTTTCGTCTGTTACGAAAACTGCGCGCCAGCGGAGTGGCCCCTCAGCCCGTTGCAGGCCACCGGCAGGGGAATGTGCTGAGCTGGTGTCCTGGCGAAGCGCTGGATGAACAGCGCTTCAGCCAGCAGCGTCCGCAGATTGTCACTCTGCTGCAACAGCTGCACCAGCAGCCGCTGACCGGCTACCGCCTGTCGCTGCTGCCGCTGCTCTGGCGGTACTGGCAGCAGGTTCCTCAGCGCAATCATCGCTGGCTGCGGGCGCTCCGGCGGCTGACGCAGCAGGGCGAACCTCAGCCGCTGAGGCTGGCACCGCTGCACATGGACGTGCATGCCGGGAATATTATCCAGGGTGAGACAGGGCTGCATCTGATTGACTGGGAGTATGCCGCGGATGGTGATGTGGCGCTGGAGCTGGCCGCACTCTGCGCCAGCGATCCGCAAAACCAGGCCGACTGGCTGGCCGACTATGCTGCGGCAATGCGGCTGCCGCCTGATGCCCTGGTAAAGCAGGTCAGACGCTGGCAGCCCTGGCTGCGGTTACTGATAGCCAGCTGGTATCAGCTCCGTGCCGCTCAGTGTGACGATGAAGCACTACAACAGATGGCTCGACAGAGCTGGCAACAGATTTAATCGCGTCACGCAGAGGCGTAACGCTACAGGATTCAGGTTATGAAATCACATTTACCCGGCCCACTGATGCTCGACGTTGAGGGTTATGAACTGGATGGCGAAGAGCGCGACATCCTGCAGCATCCGCTGGTCGGCGGTTTGATATTATTTGCCCGCAATTATCACGATCCCGCTCAGCTGGCCGAGTTGGTGCGCCAGATTCGCGCCGCCTCGCACACCCGGCTGGTGGTTGCGGTGGATCAGGAGGGGGGGCGCGTGCAGCGATTCCGCGACGGCTTCACCCAGCTGCCCGCCATGCAATCTTTTGCCGCCCTTCACGACGCAGAGCGCGCCGGTGAGATGGCACAGCAGGCAGGATGGCAGATGGCGGCAGAGATGATCGCGATGGACATCGACATCAGCTTCGCGCCGGTGCTTGATGTGGGTCATATCAGCGCCGCGATTGGCGACCGTGCTTTCCATGACGATCCGGCTATCGCGCTTGCCGTCGCCCGTCGTTTTATCGCCGGGATGCATGAGGCGGGCATGAAAACCACCGGGAAACATTTTCCGGGGCACGGTGCGGTCAGTGCCGATTCGCACAAAGAGACCCCGCGCGATCCGCGCGATGAAAAAACGCTGCGTGAACATGACATGGCGATCTTCAGCCAGCTGATAACCGAGCAGGCGCTGGATGCCATTATGCCCGCGCATGTCATCTACACCGACGTGGACCCGCTGCCTGCCAGTGGTTCACCTTACTGGCTGAAAACCGTCCTGCGCGAGCAACTGGGCTTCAGCGGGGTGATTTTCTCCGACGATCTCTCGATGGAGGGCGCCGCGGTCATGGGCAGCTATCCAGAGCGGGCACAGCAGTCTCTCTCTGCCGGTTGCGACATGATTCTGGTCTGTAATCAGCGTCAGGGGGCTATCAGTGTGCTCGATAACCTGATCCCGGTCGGGTCAGAGCGGGTAACGCAGCTGTATCATCACGGCAGATTGACCCGCGATGCGCTGCAGGCAACGTCTCGCTGGAAAGAGAATGCCCGGCAACTGAGTGCACTTCAGGAACGCTGGCTGGCTCATAAAGCGTCGTGGTAAGGAGGGATTGCCCGGCGCTATCGATACCTTGAGGATTAACATGATCATCTATCTGCACGGTTTTGATTCAAACAGTCCAGGCAATCACGAAAAAGTGCTGCAACTGCAGTTTATCGACCCTGACGTCAGGTTGATCAGTTACAGCACCCGCCATCCTAAACATGACATGCAGTTTCTTCTGAAAGAGACGGACAAAATGCTGACCCTGTCCGACGATGACCGTCCGCTGATTTGCGGTGTCGGGCTGGGCGGCTACTGGTCAGAACGCATCGGATTTTTATGTGGCATCCGGCAGGCGATCTTCAACCCTAACCTGTTTCCGCAGGAGAACATGGAAGGGAAGATCGACCGTCCGGAGGAGTATCAGGACATCGCCACGAAATGCGTCAGTGACTTTCGCGAGCGTAACCGCGATCGCTGCCTGACTTTTCTTTCCCGTCAGGATGAGGCGCTGGATACGCAGCGCATCGCCAGTGAGCTGCATCCCTTTTATCAGATTGTCTGGGACGAGACGGAAGGGCACAAATTCAAAAATATATCCCCACACCTTCAGCGGATAAAAGCCTTTAAAACAGCAGGTTAAGCATAGCAGGCACCGCAGGGTGCCTGTTTTCATTGCGTAATTCTCTGAGTTTTATTCGTCTTCTTTGATGTATATCAATATTCTTATGTCCTCCTCTTCCTGCCATGCTATTCTGCCAGCAGATTGCGATTTTTAACTTCGCCAACCCTATGTTTATTAAGGTTTAATTTAACCTTCAGTTAACTTTTGGTTCACAATTTGAGGGGGTCTTTGTTGACTACATCTGTTAAGAAAATTGTTATCGTCGGCGGGGGAGCAGGCGGCCTGGAAATGGCGACGCAGCTGGGCCATAAACTGGGCCGTAAAAAGAAGGCCGAGATTATTCTGGTCGATCGCAACCACAGTCATTTGTGGAAGCCGCTGCTACATGAAGTGGCGACCGGCTCGATGGACGAAGGCATTGATGCACTGAGCTATCTGGCCCATGCCCGTAATCACGGTTTCGAGTTCCAGCTGGGATCGCTCACCGATATCGATCGCAGCCGTAAAGTGATCCGCCTGGCCGAAGTGCTTGATGCGCACGGTGAAGTGCTGGTGCCTCAGCGCGAAGTGGCCTATGACCAGCTGGTTATGGCACTGGGCAGCACCTCCAATGACTTCGGCACGCCTGGCGTGAAAGATCACTGTATCTTCCTGGATAACCCGCATCAGGCGCGTCGTTTCCACAATGAGATGCTCAACCTGTTTCTGAAGTTCTCTGCCAGCGAAGGTAAGGTCGAGAAAGTGAATATCGCCATTGTTGGCGGCGGCGCAACGGGCGTTGAGCTCTCAGCCGAACTACACAACGCGGTGAAACAGCTGCACAGCTACGGATTTAAAGGTCTGGGACGCGAAGCGCTGAACGTGACGCTGGTTGAAGCGGGCGAGCGCATTCTGCCTGCGCTGCCACCGCGCATCTCTGCCGCCGCCCATCAGGAGCTGACCAAACTGGGCGTGCGGGTGCTGACACAGACCATGGTGACCAGTGCCGAGCGCAACGGTCTTAACACCAAAGGCGGTGAGTTTATCGAAGCCGATCTGATGGTCTGGGCGGCGGGCATCAAAGCACCAGACTTCCTGAAAGAGATTGGCGGACTGGAAACGAACCGTATCAATCAGCTGGTGGTGAAAGAGACGCTGCAGACCACGCTGGATGATGACATCTATGCGATTGGCGACTGCGCCTCCTGCGCCCTGCCGGGTGGCGGATTTGTCCCGCCGCGTGCTCAGTCGGCGCACCAGATGGCTTCACGCGCGATGGAAAATATCCTGGCGCAGCGTCACGGTAAACCGCTGAAAGCCTATGTCTATAAAGATCATGGCTCGCTGGTGTCGCTTTCCCGCTTCAGTACCGTCGGCAGCCTGATGGGGAACCTGATGCGCGGTTCCATGATGGTGGAAGGGCGCATTGCGCGCTTTGTCTACATCTCTCTCTATCGTATGCACCAGATCGCACTGCACGGCTACTTTAAAACCGGCCTGATGATGCTGGTCGGCAGCATCAACCGGGTAATCCGCCCGCGGCTTAAGCTGCACTGATTCGCCACAGGCGAGTATCGTTTTGCTATCAGCCCCCTCATGGCAGGGGGCTTTTTTTTGCTTTTTACATGACCTGATTAAACCGACCTGCGATGATGAAAAGAGAGGGGAGTGTACAGGTGAATAATGGCCTGACACGCATCCTGGTTCCGGCATAGTCGAATAAAAGGTTATCAGGTTGCATAATAATTAATATTTTCATTACCTGCGTTGTTGTTTGAGAGTTATTTCAGGCATTTCCAGCGCACGCGGCAGGTTGTTTTTTCTGACATTAAATCATTAAATAACGGCTGTGCTGTTGCAGACTTCTCTCTTCGTTAACGTCATTAATCAACAGAATGGTCTGAATAAATTCGCCGGTTAACGTAAATTACAGCCTGACGCTTTATGCCGTCATGGCCAGAATTTCTCGGATTAAATCTGACGCGCGTTAAATAATGGCCTGCCTGTTTTTCTGACAGGCAACCGGCCATGCAGGCGTCCTGCACGGATCATGTGAATAAATTCCTGTCCGACACAGGCGGTGAGGCAGGCAGCATTGTCTTTCTGTCCGATGTGGGTAATTCAGGGAATGAAGTCCTGCGCCTGGCGCAGGGAAATAAGGTATGAAATTATTAAAAGGATGATTCAGATGAAAAGCAAAATTACCCTCATGGCAGTGCTCTGCGCAGGGTTGTTAGCCGGCAATACTGCACTGGCAAATAACCACACCGTCTCTATCGGCTATGCTCAAAGCAAAGTTGAAGACTTTAAAAATCTACGCGGCGTTAACGTTCAGTATCGCTATGAGTGGGACTCGCCTCTCAGCGTTATTGGCTCATTCAGCTACCTGAAAGGCGATGAAAGTTTTTCTGAGCGCGAAGATTTTTATGGTGATATCAGTGGATATGACGGCAAAACCAAAGTGAAATATTATTCACTCATGGCAGGTCCGGCCTATCGCCTCAATGACTATGTCAGTCTTTATGCATTGATTGGTGCTGCTCATACCAAAGTGGATGAGAACGTGACCTACCTCGATGGCTGGTCCGAAAAATACAGCGAAAATAAAACCTCTTTGGCCTGGGGCGCAGGTATCGTCGTGAATCCAGTCAGCAACCTCTCGGTAAGTGTTGGCTATGAAGGCACTCGCGTGAAATATAATGAAGATGTTGCCATCAATGGTTTCAGCATCGGTATCGGCTACCGTTTCTGAGCCACCTTTGGTTCTCTGACCCCGGTCCTCTGGCCGGGGTTATTCCACATTCACCCCGATAAACAACGTTCAGACGCCAGACGCGCGCCCTGTATTACCGGATAACGCCAGTGCCTGACAGCGTGCAGGGTGGCTTCTGTTATCCCATTGATTTGAATGAATTTATTCATAGCTTATAAAAGCGGATACTGCTGCCTTTCTCTCCTCAGAACTCTCCTAAAAACTGGTCCTGAAAGCAAAGTGACCGATTTCCTCCATTTATCTGATGTTGCAATTTCGGTCCATCTGTAAAACTTCATCCCAACAAACACGGCGAGTCGCGCACGTCGGTTATGCCTCAGTTTACGAGGATGCTTTACGGCAGGAATGCGCGGTAACACTTTTCAGGAGGACTTCCTGTGAATAAATCAATGTTAGCGGGTATCGGTATTGGTGTGGCAGCAGCACTGGGTGTTGCCGCCGTAGCAGGCATGAACGTGTTTGATCGCGGTCCTCAATACGCTCAGGTACTGGCTGCAACGCCAATCAAAGAGAGCATCAGACAGCCACGTCAGGAGTGCCGTAACGTCACGCTGACGCATCGCCGGGCGGTTCAGGATGAGAACCGTATTGCTGGCTCGGTGTTGGGTGCAGTAGCCGGGGGCGTGTTAGGTCACCAGTTTGGTGGCGGACGCGGCAGGGACGTGGCAACCGTCGCAGGTGCGTTAGCGGGCGGTTATGCCGGTAATCAGGTCCAGGGCGGACTGCAGGATCGGGATACCTACACCACAACCGAGCAGCGCTGCAAAACAGTTTACGACAAACAAGAGAAACAACTGGGATATGACGTGACCTATAAAATAGGCGACCAGCAGGGCAAAATCCGTATGGAAAATGATCCCGGCACCCGTATTCCACTGGACCGCAATGGTCAGCTGATCCTTAACGGCGACCAGGCGTAATTGGGCAAAGCTTTGCCGCACTCGCGGCCACACAGCACGACGTAATAAAAAAGGCGCATCTCAGGATGCGCCTTTTTTCATGGCGTTCTGCGCGCCTCGCCGGAAAACGGGCGAGGCGCGGAAGAACCGGTTACGCCTGATGCTCAGCCAGTTGTGAAACGAAGCTCTGCACCCAATCCATACGAATCTTTCTTTCCGTCAGCTCACGCGTAAACCGGAGCCGTGTCGGGCCATCCAGCTTCCACTGCTGAGGCTCTTTCTGCAGCAGGCTGATCAGCCAGGCCGGATCCACCTTGTTCTGCGGCGCGAAATCGAAATAGCCGCCTTTATCGCTGGCTTCAATCTTGCGCAGCCCCACCGCGCGGGCCTTCAGCCGGATGATGGCGACATCCAGCAGATTGCGCGCCGGATCGGGCAGCAGCCCAAAGCGGTCGATCATCTCCACTTTCAGCTCCTGCAGCTCCTCTTCCGCTTCCGCGCTGGCGATGCGCTTATAGAGCGACAGACGGGTGCTGACATCCGGTATAAAGGTCTCCGGCAGCAGCGCGGGCATCCGCAGTTCTACCTCGGTCTGATTGCTGGTGAGATCCTCCAGTGAAGGTTCACGCCCCGCTTTCAGCGCATCGACGGCGTTCTCCAGCAGTTCCATGTAGAGCGTGAAGCCCAGCGTCTCCATCTGACCGCTCTGCTCATCACCCAGCAGTTCACCGGCGCCGCGGATCTCCAGATCGTGCGTGGCCAGCGCAAAACCGGCCCCCAGATCTTCGAGCGAGGCGATCGCCTCCAGTCGCTTATGCGCATCGGTCGTCATCGCCTTCGGATGTGGCGTTAACAGCCAGGCATAAGCCTGATGGTGCGAACGCCCGACGCGACCGCGCAACTGATGCAGCTGCGCCAGGCCAAAGTGGTCGGCCCGCTCGATGATGATGGTGTTAGCGGTCGGAATATCGATCCCGGTTTCGATGATAGTGGTGCAGACCAGCACGTTGAAACGCTGATGATGGAAATCGTTCATCACCCGTTCCAGCTCACGCTCACGCATCTGCCCGTGGCCGATCGCTACCCGCGCCTCCGGCACCAGTTCGCTGAGACGCTGTGCCGCTTTCTCAATATTTTCAACATCGTTGTAGAGGTAGTAGACCTGGCCGCCACGCAGAATCTCACGCAGGATCGCTTCGCGGATCACCAGATCATCATATTCGCGCACAAAGGTTTTCACCGCTAAGCGGCGGGCAGGCGGTGTGGCGATAATGGAGAGATCGCGCATGCCGCTCATCGCCATATTCAGGGTACGCGGAATAGGCGTGGCGGTCAGGGTCAGGATATCCACGTCGGCACGCATCGCCTTGATGCGCTCTTTGTGACGCACCCCGAAACGGTGCTCCTCATCGACAATCAGCAGACCCAGATCGTGCCATTTCAGATCGCTCATCAGCAGTTTATGCGTGCCGATCAGGATGTCGATCTTGCCTTCGCTGGCCTGTTCCAGCACCTGCGCCTGCTCTTTCGCGGTGCGGAAGCGGGACAGCATCTCAATGCGCACCGGCCAGTTGGCGAAGCGATCGCGGAAGTTATCGTAGTGCTGCTGCGCCAGCAGGGTAGTCGGCACCAGCACGGCAACCTGCTTGTGGTTCTCAATAGCCAGAAACGCGGCGCGCATGGCCACTTCCGTTTTACCGAAGCCCACATCACCGCATACCAGACGGTCCATCGCCAGCGGCTGACACATATCGCTCAGCACCGCGTTGATGGCCTGAGCCTGATCGGGGGTGGTCTCAAACGGGAAACTCTCGCAGAACAGCTGATACTGTTCGCGGTCATGCTTAAAGGCAAAACCGGTTTTGGCGGCGCGCTGCGCATAAATGTCCAGCAGCTCCGCCGCCACGTCGCGCACTTTTTCGGCGGCTTTCTGCCGTGCGCGCGACCAGGCATCGCTGCCCAGTTTGTGCAGCGGCGCGTTTTCGTCAGCCCCACCGGCATAGCGGCTAATCAGATGCAGCGAGGAGACCGGCACGTAAAGTTTGGCGTCGTTCGCGTAGGAGAGCATCAGGTATTCCGCCTGGATGCCACCCGCTTCCAGCGTGGTCAGGCCGATATAGCGGCCCACGCCGTGCTCCAGATGCACCACCGGCTGACCGGGATGCAGCTCCGCCAGGTTACGGATAAGGATATCCGGGTTAATGGTGCGGCGGGTATCCTGACGGCGGCGGCTGACGCGTTCGCCCAGCAGATCGCTTTCGCAAATCAGCGCCCGGTTCCCCACGGTGTCGATAAAACCCCGTTCGCTGGCCCCGATCATCAGGCTGAAACGATCCTCACCGGTCTCATCGAAGCGATGCACCGGCTGAGGACGCAGTTTGATGCGTGCCAGCAGCTCCTGCAGGCTTTCCCGGCGGCCCTCACTTTCAACCGAGAAGACCACGGCACCACTGAAGGTGTCGATAAACTGACGCAGCGGGTCAAGGGGCGCTTTTGCCTGGGCCTGAACGGCTACATCCGGCAGCGGGGTATAACCGAGATTGGTGTTGGCGGCTTTTGCCGGCAGCACCTCATTGGTCATGGAGATGCGCGGCCAGGCTTTCAGCTCGCCCATCAGACCGTCCGGACGCAGCCACAGGGTGGCTGGCTCCAGCAGCGGACGCATCGGATCGACGCGACGATTCTCGTAACGCGCCTCCGCATCCTGCCAGAAGCGGGTGGCACTGCCTTCCAGATCGCCGCAGTTCACAATCAGGGTGTTGTCAGGCAGATAGCTGAACAGGCTGGGCAGAGGCTGCTCAAAAAACAGCGGCTGCCAGTATTCGATGCCCGCCGGGAGCGTGCCTTTGCTGACCTGCTGATAGATGTGCTCCGACTCGCGGCGCACGTCAAAGATCTCACGCCAGCGGCTGCGGAACAGCTCGATGGCCGCCTTGTCGCTGGGAAATTCATGCGCGGGCAGCAGATTGATTTCCGGCACCGCTTCCAGCGTACGCTGACTGTCAACGTCGAACAGACGCAGGCTGTCAATCTCATCATCAAAGAAGTCGATACGGTAGGGCTGATCGCTGCCCATCGGGAACAGGTCGAGCAGGGCGCCGCGCGTCGCATATTCACCGTGCTCCATCACCTGGTCGACATGGCGGTAACCCGCCTGCTCAAGCTGGTCGCGCAGCCTGTCGCGCGACAGTTTTTGTCCCTGTTTCATCACCAGCGCGTGACCGTGCAGGAAGCTGTGCGGGCAGACGCGCTGCATCAGCGTATTGACCGGCATAATCAGCAACCCGCGCTGCATCACCGGCAGCTGGTAAAGGGTCGACAGGCGGGAGGAGATAATATCCTGATGCGGTGAAAAGCTGTCGTAGGGCAGCGTTTCCCAGTCAGCGAGATGGGCCACTGGCAGATCGGTAAACTGGCGGATTTCATCCAGCAGACGCAGGGCGGTTTGGGTATCGGGCGTAATCATCAACACCGGACCGGCATGTCGCTCGGTAATGCTGGCACACTCTACCGCGTGCGCAGCGCCGATAAGCTGACCAAGCTGCCGGTGATCGCCGGATTTAACGGGCAGGGTATAACGAGTCTGTTCGGGCATGGGATCTCGGGGTTGCTCCATTTTTCCAGGACGTAATCATTCCATATTATGTCAGGGGGATCACCTTTGCGGCACAATTTTCCTGCCGCGCCGCGCTGAACCCGAATCGGGCAGTGCTTACCGGGTGTCAGCGGTAACGCAGCGGCTAAAAAGAGAATAGACGGAGTCGGGCGGGGGGATCGGAAAAAACCACCGTCGCCATGCAGCGACGGGGTTAAACGGGCATTTATTTTATGGATTGCTGTGTGTAATGCATGCGTGGGCGGTCGATATTCGCCCAGGATAACTCCTGCTCAGGATGAAAACTGAGGTTGCCGTCGTCCCACTTTACGTAGTAGCCAGCCGATGCCGCTCCCTGCTCAAAGACGTTGATAATCTCGCCCCGGATCTCCCCGGATTGATGTTTCACGATGCTGCCTTTGGGAAATCTGAACATGGTCGCTACCTCTGTGGCCGGGCGATAACCTCGCTTCTTATCCTGTTACTGATTGTAGTCTACCCCCTGTGGTGGCGGATAATCAGCCAATAAGCGGCGGCTTTATGCGCTATTCCCCGGCTTTGGCAGGGAATGTGACGCATTCTGATGCAACTTTGCTGCCGACTCAGAGGGTTAGAGGTTTCATAAAGCCAGCCTCTCCTTTATCATCCCACTACCTATTTTCAGGCAACGGCTTACTGGATTCCATGTATCAACCTGTCGCGCTATTTATCGGTCTGCGTTACATGCGCGGACGAGCATCGGATCGCTTCGGTCGCTTTGTCTCCTGGCTCTCAACGATTGGCATTACGCTCGGCGTGCTGGCGATGGTGACCGTGTTATCGGTCATGAACGGATTTGAGCGTGAACTCGAAGGCAATATTCTTGGCCTGATGCCTCAGGCGCTGATCACCAGCGACAAAGGCAGCATTAATCCGCAACAGCAACCCGCCCGTTCCCTCAACCTCAACGGGGTCAGCCGTATTGCACCGCTGACCACGGCGAATGTGGTGTTGCAAAGCCCGCACAGCGTCTCGGTTGGGGTGATGCTCGGTATCGCGCCGGATGAGAAAGATCCGCTGACGCCGTTTCTGGTCAACACCGATCAGCGCGTCCTGCAGGCCGGGCAGTACAATGTCATCCTCGGGGAACAGCTGGCCTCTCAGCTGGGCGTTAAACGCGGCGACCAGCTGCGTCTGATGGTGCCGTCGGTCAGCCAGTTTACGCCGATGGGCCGCGTGCCGAGCCAGCGCCTGTTTACCGTGGCGGGCACCTATGCTGCCAACAGCGAAGTCGATGGTTATCAGATCCTGGTCAATCTTCAGGATGCGTCGCGTGTCATGCGCTATCCGGCCGGGAATATCACCGGCTGGCGACTCTGGCTCGACAAACCGCTTGAGGTTGACAGCCTGAGCCAGCAGACGCTGCCGGCGGGCCTGGTCTGGAAAGACTGGCGCGAGCGCAAAGGCGATCTCTTCCAGGCGGTGCGTATGGAGAAGAACATGATGGGCCTGCTGCTGAGCCTGATCATCGCCGTCGCCGCCTTTAACATCATTACGTCGCTGGGCCTGCTGATCATGGAGAAGCAGGGCGAAGTGGCGATCCTGCAAACCCAGGGCCTGACGCGCCGGCAGATTGTGGCGGTGTTTATGGTTCAGGGAGCCAGCGCCGGTATTATCGGCACGCTGCTCGGCACCCTGCTGGGCGTGCTGCTCGCCAGCCAGCTCAACACCTTAATGCCGGTCATTGGCCTGTTCCTGGATGGCGCAGCATTGCCGGTCGATATTAATCCGTGGCAGGTGGTGACCATCGCCCTCAGCGCGATGATCGTGGCGCTGCTGTCTACGCTTTATCCTTCATGGCGCGCTGCCGCCGTTCAACCCGCTGAGGCTTTACGTTATGAGTAACTCTCCTTTGTTGCAGTGTCGCGACCTGTGCAAACGCTATCAGGAAGGCAGCGTGCAGACCGATGTGCTGCGCAACGTGGCTTTCAGCCTTCAGCCGGGTGAACTGATGGCGATTGTCGGCAGCTCCGGTTCCGGTAAGAGTACGCTGCTGCATCTGCTCGGCGGCCTGGATGCGCCAACCTCTGGCGATGTGGTCTTCGACGGCCAGTCACTCAATGCGATGTCCTCCTCCGCCAAAGCCGAACTGCGCAACCGCGAGCTGGGCTTTATTTATCAGTTCCACCATCTGCTGCCGGACTTCAGCGCGCTGGAGAATGTGGCGATGCCGCTGCTGATTGGCAAAACCGCCAAAGCGGAAGCGCAGGATCGCGCCCGTGAAATGCTGGCCGCGGTCGGGCTGGACCATCGCGCCGCGCACCGGCCCTCTGAGCTTTCCGGCGGCGAGCGTCAGCGTGTGGCGATTGCCCGTGCGCTGGTCAACCGTCCCCGGCTGGTGATGGCGGATGAGCCCACCGGCAACCTCGATGCGCGCAACGCCGACGCCATATTTGAACTGCTGGGCGAACTGAACGTCCGTCAGGGCACTGCCTTTCTGGTGGTGACCCACGATCTGATGCTGGCAAAACGCATGACGCGTCAGATGGAGATGCGTGACGGGCAGTTAAGCGATCGGCTCACCCTGGCAGGAGCGGTGTAATGGGTTCGTCGTTATCCCTGTTGCTGGGCCTGCGCTTCAGCCGCGGACGCCGCCGGGGCGGCATGGTGTCGCTGATTTCGGTGATCTCCACCATCGGTATCGCCCTGGGCGTGGCGGTGCTGATTATCGGTCTGAGCGCCATGAACGGCTTTGAGCGTGAACTGAATAACCGCATTCTGGCGGTGGTGCCGCACGGTGAGATCGAGGCGGTGAATCAGCCGTTTCAGCACTGGCAATCGATGATCGCCCCGATTGAAAAGGTGCCCGGCATTGCGGCCGCCGCCCCCTATGTTAACTTCACCGGCCTGATTGAGAGCGGAGCCCGGCTGGAAGCGCTGCAGGTCAAGGGCGTCGATCCGGCTCAGGAGCCGCGCCTGAGCGCGCTGCCGCAGTTTGTGGCAGACAACGCCTGGTCCTCCTTTGCCGCCGGTAAACAGCAGATCATCCTCGGCGGCGGTATTGCCAAATCGCTGAATGTGAAGCAGGGCGACTGGATCACCATCATGATCCCGAACAACGATGGTGATAATAAACTGCTGCAGCCAAAACGCATCCGGCTGCAGGTGAGCGGCATCCTGCAACTCAGCGGTATGCTCGATCACAGCCTGGCGCTGGTGCCGCTGGCTGATGCCCAGCACTATCTGGAGATGGGGGAGAGCGTCTCCGGCATCGCCCTGAAGATGACCGACCCGTTCCAGGCCGTTAAGCTGGTGCGCGAGGCTGGTGAGGCGACCCGTTCTTACGTCTACATTAAGAGCTGGATCGGCACTTACGGCTACATGTACCGCGACATTCAGATGATCCGCGCCATTATGTATCTGGCGATGGTACTGGTGATTGGCGTCGCCTGCTTCAACATCGTCTCCACACTGGTGATGGCGGTGAAAGATAAGAGCAGCGACATTGCGGTCCTGCGTACCCTGGGGGCTAAAGACCGGCTGATCCGTGCCATCTTTATCTGGTACGGGCTGCTGGCCGGTCTGCTGGGCAGCGTCAGCGGCGTGGTCGCGGGCGTGCTGGTGGCGCTGAATCTGACGAAACTGGTGCGCGGACTGGAGTCGATCACCGGTCATCATCTGCTGGCGGGCGATATTTACTTCATCGACTTTCTGCCGTCAGAACTGCACTGGATTGATGTGTTCTCAGTACTGATTACTGCGATTCTGTTGAGTCTGCTGGCGAGCTGGTATCCCGCCAGACGCGCCAGCCGCATTGACCCGGCTCGGGTTTTAAGCGGTCAGTAGCACAATGCGGCGCGAGTGATTATCGCGCCGCTTTTGTTTAAGACCTTTGCTATGGGGTTCTGCCCCCGGCAACCGTTACTATCGGGTGATGTTTACCCGGAATCTGTTCAGAGCAGCTCGCCGCAGCTGCTACGCCAGGAGATTTTATGCGAACACCACGTCGCCGCATACGACTTGCCCGCCTGAAGAAAACCCGGCGAAAAGTGCATCAGCGCTTTCGTCAGCGCATATTTGAGCGCGATCGTCAGGCCGAACTGGCCGCCCACCCTCTGCCGCATGTGGTGATCCTGACCGGCGCAGGTATTTCCGCCGAGTCCGGCATTCGTACATTTCGCGCGGCTGACGGTCTGTGGGAAGAGCATCACGTAGAAGATGTGGCGACACCGGAAGGCTTTCAGCGCGATCCCGCGCTGGTGCAGCGCTTCTACAATGCGCGCCGTCAGCAGCTGCAGCAGGCAGAGATTCAGCCCAACGTGGCCCATCTGGCGCTGGCGGAGCTGGAGCAGGTGTTAGGCGATAATCTTCTGCTGGTTACGCAGAACATCGACAACCTGCATGAGCGCGCCGGAAACAGCCGGGTGCTGCATATGCACGGCGAGCTGTTAAAAGTACGCTGTGTGACCAGCGGCCAGGTGATTGAGTGGAGCGACGATATCACTCCTGACGATCGCTGCACCTGCTGCCAGTTTCCCTCCGCACTCCGACCGCATGTGGTCTGGTTTGGTGAGATGCCGCTGGGCATGGAGCAGATTTATCAGGCGCTGGAACAGGCCGACTATTTTATCGCTATCGGCACCTCGGGCCACGTCTATCCGGCGGCGGGCTTTGTTCACGAAGCCAGACTGCAGGGCGCGCATACCGTTGAGCTGAACCTGGAGCCGAGCCAGGTGGGCAACGAGTTTGCCGAGCGGCATTACGGCCTGGCGAGTGAAGTGGTGCCGGAGTTCGTGCATAAGCTACTGCGCGGTCTTTATAAATAAACAGGGGCGGCGATGGCCGCCCCTGTTGTTATCGACGACGTCTGCCCCGATGCAACAATCTCGTCATCCGGCGTTTTTTTCGGGCCTATTGCTTTGCTGAAGGTCAGCGATAGCGCTAACCTGTCTGCTGATGATTTTACGCAACGTTGTGACTGGCCGATCGGTGAATAATACCGCACAGCACTTTTAAAGGATGGGATATGGAACAGTTACTTGAGCGCTTTTTAAGTTATGTGGCCGTTGAAACTCAGGCTAAGCCGCAGGCGCGCCAGGTGCCCAGCAGCGAAGGGCAGTGGACGCTGGCACGGCAGCTGCAGGAAGAGCTGCTGGCGCTGGGATTTGTCGATGTCACCTTAAGCGATCACTGCTGTGTTATGGGTACGCTGCCTGCCAATGTCGACTGGCCCACCCCGGTCATCGGTTTCATCTCCCACATGGATACGTCGCCTGATTTCACGGCGAAGCATGTGAATCCCCAGATCATTGAAAACTATCGCGGCGGTGACATCGCGCTGGGAAGTGGCAATGAGATCCTGTCGCCGGTCATGTTCCCGGTGCTGCACAAATTGATCGGTCATACGCTGATTACCACCGACGGCAAAACCCTGCTCGGTGCGGATGACAAAGCGGGCATTGCAGAGATCATGACGGCGATGGCGCAGCTGGCGGCGAGTGATACGCCGCACGGGGCGATCCGCGTGGCCTTTACGCCTGACGAAGAGATCGGACGCGGCACCTCTCACTTTGATGTGGAAGGCTTTGCCGCCGACTGGGCCTACACCATTGATGGCAGCGATCTGGGTGAGTTCGAATATGAGAACTTCAATGCCGCCTCGGCCACGGTCCGCATCGTCGGCAACAACGTCCACCCTGGCTCCGCCAAAGGGGTGATGGTGAATGCGCTGGAGCTGGCAAATCAGTTCCATGCGGCGGTACCGGCCCGTGAGAAACCGCAGTTTACCGACGGCTACGAGGGCTTCTACCATCTGCATCAGATCAAGGGCAGTGTCGAGCACGCCGAGATGCTCTACATCATCCGTGACTTTGAGACGGAAAGTTTTGAACAGCGGAAACAGACGCTGCTGCAGATCGCTGCGGAGATCAACAAAACCCTGCATCCTGACTGCTCCGTCACCGTTGAGATCACCAACAGCTATCGCAACATGCGTGAAAAGGTCGAGCCGTTCCCGCATATCATTGACCTGGCCCTGCAGGCGATGCGTGACTGCGGCATTGAACCGGTGGTGAAACCGATTCGCGGCGGCACCGATGGGTCGTCGCTGTCGTGGAAAGGGCTGCCCTGTCCGAACATCTTTACCGGGGGCTACAACTATCACGGCAAGCACGAGTTCGCCTCGCTGAACATCATGGCGAAAACGGTGGAAGTGATTGTGCGTCTGTCAGAACTGGCAGCGCAGAAGAAGGGATAATGAGAGAAGGCTCTCTGACCTGAGGGGCAGAGAGCCTGATTCCGTAAGCGGCCTACCGGTTATTCGTCACCAAAATACCAGTATCCGGCATTCACCAGACCGGCGATCTGCGCCAGCACTGCCGGATCATCCAGCGCATCGCCCAGGTCATCCAGCGTGATGCGGGAGTGATGCGCCAGCACCGCCATCACCTCAGGGCGTGAACATTCGACCCGCTCACCGTTGACATACACCGCATCGCCAACCGTTAATACACGCAGGCCGCCCAGGCGGCTCAGGGCATCGCCCTGCTGCAGCGCATCATAAATTTCATCAGGCTGATAAGGCGGCTCCGGCGGCGCCACATCAAGCTCATGGCGCGACTGCGAAATAAATTCGCCAAACCAGTGCGCGAAATGCTCCGGCTGGTTAACGACATCCAGCATCAGCTGACGCACACCTTCAATCTCCTGCGGCAGGATCTGCGACGGGCATTCGCGCGCCGGGACATCCGGGTCGCTGAAGCGCAGGCTGCCCAGCTCATTTGCCAGAGCATAATCCGCAAAGCCGCTGATGAGCTCGCGGCCACTGGGGGCACGGAAACCAACAGAGTAGTTCAGGGCGTTCTCCAGCGAATAGCCTTCGTGCGGGAATCCAGGTGGAATGTAGAGGATATCGCCCGGCTCCAGCTCTTCGTCAATGATGGCGTCGAACGGCTCAACCTGCAGCAGATCGGGATGCGGGCAGTGCTGCTTCATCGGCACTTTTTCACCGACGCGCCAGCGACGGCGACCGGTTCCCTGAATAATGAAGACATCGTACTGATCAAAATGGGGGCCGACGCCGCCGCCAGGCACAGCAAACGACACCATCAGGTCATCAATGCGCCAGTCAGGCAGGAAACGGAAAGGGCGCATCAGTGCAGCAGAGGGTTCGTGCCAGTGATTGACCGCCTGTACCAGAAGCGACCAGTTGTTCTCGCCCAGGTGATCGTAGCTCTCAAACGGGCCGTGGCTGACCTGCCATTTGCCATCCTGATGGCTGACAAGGCGGCTATCCACCTCGTTTTCCATCGCCAGTCCGGCCAGTTCATCCGGTGAAATCGGATCGACAAAGTCTTTAAAGCCACGCTTCAGCACCACCGGGCGTTTCTGCCAGTAGCGCTGAATAAAATCGGGCCAGTTAAGATCGAGCTGATAGTCCATAAAAGAGTTCCGCTTAGGGCTGTAAATGCCAGCAAGTATAACAGCCCGGCGGCTTTTCTACTCGCGGCGATGTTCGACTTCCTGCCGCTGAAAGATCACTTCCATGCGGGTTCCGCCGAGTGCACTGCCGGAGGCGATGACGTTACCTTCATACTGCTCAAGAATGTCGCGCACCACGGCCAGACCTAATCCCTGGCCGGGACGCAGCGTATCGGCCCGCTGTCCGCGAACAAACACCAGGTCGCGCTTGCTTTCAGGGATGCCCGGGCCATCGTCATCGATATAGAGATGCAGCGCCTTGTCGCTCTGAAACGCGCTCACTTCGATAAATTCCAGGCAATATTTGCAGGCGTTATCGAGCACGTTACCCAGCACTTCCATAAAGTCATTCTGGTCACCCACAAAGGTCAGCTCCGGGGAGATATCCAGGGTAATCGCCACGCCCTTACGCTGATAGACTTTATTCAGGGCCGAACAGAGGCTGTCGAGCAGGCCAGAGACCGAATGCAGATCGCGCTGCAGCGGATTGTGATCGGCCTGCATACTGGCGCGGTGCAGGTAATAGCCGACCTGCTGCGAGATACGACTGATCTGCTCCAGCATCACCGGTTCAGCCTCTTCCACCGTCAGCTCTTTGCCGTTGCGCAGCGAGCGCAGCGTACTCTGCAATACGGCCAGCGGCGTTTTCAGGCTGTGGGTCAGGTCAGAGAGGGTGGTGCGATAGCGGGTATAACGCTGCCGCTCATTGGTCAGCAGCAGATTGAGATTGCGCACCAGGCTGCGCAGCTCCTGCGGCGGATTGTCGTCCAGGTTTTCGCGCTGACTGGTCTCCAGTTCGCGCACCTGCTGAGTCAGCGCACCGATGGGCCGCAGACTCCAGTGCGCGGCCAGCCACAGTAACGGAACAATCAGGATCAGGTTGGCGGCCAGCACGTAGCTGAACCACGACCAGACCACGTCCGAGTGCTGAAGCTCCTGCGGGATCGAGTCGACCACCACGATGGTGAGCGCAGGCAGATTGGTGGTGGCATCGTAACGGTTGACAGCCACCGAGTGGGTAAAGGTATCGTTGCTGTCGTTATCCCAGTCGTTGAGGCGTCGCTGCGCATTCAGGTTGTTCCCCATCGCCAGCATGCTGGTGCGGTTGCTGGTGTCAATCTCGTAAAAATCGGGCTTCAGCAGCCATTCATGGCGGATCTTTTTGCGGATATCCGGAACGTCGCGCTGCTGCCACAGCAGCTTGCCGCGCTCGTCGTAGATAAACACCAGCGTCGGGAAGTTGAGCGTCATCCGCTCCGGCTGGGCGATGGTGAGCTTGTTGTCATGCCATTGCGCCAGCGTAAAGAAGAGGTTGCTCTCACCACGCATAACGCGATAGGTGTTTTTATCAAAGCTCACCACATAGCCAATCACCGCGACCATGCCGTAAGAGAGGGAGAGGAACAGAACAATCGCTGCGGAGGCCAGCAGAAAGCGGGCGCGCAGCGAAATCGGGCGATAACGATTAAACCAGGACATGGTCAGAGATCAAAGCGGTAACCCTGGCCACGCACGGTGGCGATCACGTCAGTGGGGTGCAGCGCTAAAATCTTTTTGCGCAGGCGGCCCATCAGTACGTCGATGGTGTGGCTTTCACGCAGTTCCGCATCCGGGTAGAGCTGGAGCATCAGCGAATCTTTGCTGACCACTTTGCCCGCGTTACGAATCAGCGTCTCGACGATGGTGTACTCAAAGGCGGTGAGCTTCACCGGCTGTTCATTGACGGTGAGTTCCCGGCGGGAGAGATCGACCTGAAAGGGAGCCATATCGATAATCTGCGAGGCGTGACCGCTGTTGCGGCGCATCAGCGCCTGCAGCCGGGCGGCCACCTCTTCGATATGAAACGGTTTGGTCACGTAGTCGTCAGCACCGGCTTCCAGCGCTTCGACTTTGGCCTGCCACCCTTCGCGGGCTGTCAGCACCAGAATGGGCTGGCGCACGGCGTCGCCGCGCCAGCGACGGATCAGCGACATGCCATCTTCATCCGGCAGGCCGAGGTCCACCAGCGCGATATCGGGCAGATGTTCCCGAAGAAAATAGTCGGCTTCTTTGGCGTCTTCGGCGGCATCGACCTGATGGCCCATGTCACGTAACTGGACGGCGAGATGATGGCGCAGCAGGGCATTGTCTTCAACAACCAGAACACGCATAGAAATTCCTTACACTCTGTTTGAGTCAACCTGCAGAAAGTATACGCGAAATGTATTAAACAGGATGTTAACGCAGACCGGAGTGAGCCGGTCTGCGGCGGGCATTATTTCAGATCGTCAACCATCCGGACAGCGCGACCGATATAGTTTGCTGGCGTCATCTGCTTCAGACGCACTTTTTCCTCTTCCGGCAGCGCCAGGCTGTCGATAAAGGCCTGCATACCGGCGGCATCCACGCGTTTGCCGCGCGTCAGTTCTTTCAGCTTCTCATAAGGCTTCTCGATGCCGTAACGGCGCATCACCGTCTGGATCGGCTCCGCCAGCACTTCCCAGTTGTGATCCAGTTCGTCCAGCAGACGCTCGCGGTTCACTTCCAGTTTAGAGATGCCTTTCAGCGTCGCCTGATAGGCGATCAGCGCATAACCGACGCCGACGCCAAGGTTACGCAGCACGGTAGAGTCGGTCAGGTCACGCTGCCAGCGCGACACCGGCAGTTTGCTGGCCAGATGCTGCATGACCGCATTCGCCAGACCCAGGTTGCCTTCGGAGTTTTCGAAGTCGATCGGGTTGACCTTATGCGGCATCGTTGACGAGCCAATCTCGCCCGCAATGGTTTTCTGTTTGAAATGGTTCAGCGCCACGTAGCCCCAGATATCGCGATCAAAGTCGATCAGGATGGTGTTGAAGCGGGCGATGCAGTCGAACATCTCGGCGATATAGTCGTGCGGCTCGATCTGCGTGGTGTAGGGGTTCCAGGTGATCCCCAGCGAGGTGACAAAATTCTCGCTCAGCGCGTGCCAGTCCACTTCCGGGTAGGCAGCAATGTGGGCGTTGTAGTTGCCCACTGCGCCGTTGATTTTGCCCAGCACTTCGATCTGCTTCAGCTGACGTAACTGACGCTCAAGGCGGTACGCCACGTTTGCCATCTCTTTACCCATGGTTGACGGCGTTGCCGGCTGTCCGTGGGTGCGGGAGAGCAGCGGAATATCACGGTATTCGCTGGCCAGACCCTTCACCGCGCCAATCAGCTGCGCCCAGTAAGGCAGCAGCACGTCACGGCGGGCTGTTTCCAGCATCAGCGCGTGCGACAGGTTGTTGATATCTTCCGAGGTGCAGGCGAAGTGGATAAACTCAGAGACGGCGTGCAATGCAGGCGTGTCGGCGACTTTTTCTTTCAGGAAGTATTCGACCGCTTTCACATCGTGGTTGGTGGTGCGTTCGATGGTTTTGATGCGCGCGGCATCTTCTTCGGAAAAACCGGCGACAATCGCATCAAGGAAAGCGTTTGCGTCAGCGTCAAATGCAGGAACTTCCTTGATCTCTGCGGTCGCGGCCAGTTTTTGTAACCAGCGAACTTCAACCTCAACGCGGAATTTCAGCAGACCAAATTCGCTGAAAATCGCACGCAGCGGGCTGACTTTGTCGCCGTAACGACCATCGACAGGTGAGACGGCGGTCAGAGAGGATAATTCCATCAGTGCAACTCCTGAATCATTTAGCAGTGTTTGGCCACACCGACTTAGTAGGTCAGTGGCAGCCGGGATAAGAGGGTTTTCGCTTCACGCAGCAAACGCTGACGCGAGAACATCAGTTGCAGTCGGCCACCACCGACCTGCTGCCAGAGCACCGCCGCGCGGATACCGGCCAGCAGGGTAGCGCGCACTTTACTCTGAACCTGGCTGTTCTGCAGCACGGCAGGGGAACCGGTCACCTGAATCCGCGGGCCAAGCGGGCTGATGACATCGACATAGATGCCCGCCATGGCGCTGAGAATGGTATCGGATTCCAGCTCATAATGCGCCAGCTGGCGATCCAGCTGACTGATGCGCTGGGCCAGGGTCGCCATGGCAGACTTGCTGGCGCTGAGTTTACGTTCCAGCACCATCATGCTCAGGGTGTAACGGGTCAGTTCGGCACCGGCACCCTGGCGACTGCTGCTGTTCAGCACCGCCATCAGGGTTTCCAGTCCGAGACGCAGGTTGGCTTCATTGTTGCCAAACACGGCCAGCGTGGAGTCAGGATTGAGATCCAGCACGCTGCGCAGCGAAACGGTCAGCGCCTCTGGCTGGCAGTGACCCTGCTGAGCCAGCTGCTGCACCAGATGCGCGGACTGACAGATGCCCGCCAGCGCCAGCGTAATTTCCTGATAATTTTTCGCCACGGTTACTCCTGTTTACGCGTCATCAATAGGGGCTGCGCCCGCTTACTCTGTCACGAAAGGCAGACGCTGTTCGATAATACCGCCACCGAGGCAGACATCGCCAAGATAAAAGACCGCAGACTGGCCGGGCGTCACCGCAGCAACCGGCTCATCAAAGCGCACTTCAATCCGATCGTCACCGTGAGGAATAATCTCACAGGGAATATCGGTCTGACGATAACGGGTTTTCACGGTGCAGCGAAGCGGGGCGGTGATCGGCTGACGATCGACCCAGTGCAGCTGCTGCGCAATCAGTCCCACAGACATGAGACGCGGATGATCGCCGCCCTGAGCGACAATCAGGCGGTTTCGCGCCACATCTTTGTCGACCACATACCAGGGATCATCTTTGCTCTCTTTCAGGCCACCGATACCCAGGCCTTTACGCTGTCCCAGGGTGTGGTACATCAGCCCCTGGTGCTCACCGACGATCTGACCGTCAGTGGTTTCAATCTCGCCTGGCTGGGCCGGCAGATAGCGTGCCAGGAAGTCGCGGAATTTACGCTCGCCGATAAAGCAGATGCCGGTCGAATCTTTCTTCTTCGCGGTAATCAGGTCCAGCTCTTCAGCGATGCGGCGCACTTCCGGCTTTTCCAGCTCGCCGACCGGGAACAGGCTCTGCGCAATCTGCTGGTGGCTCAGGGTGTAGAGGAAGTAGCTCTGGTCTTTGTTGCCATCCAGGCCGCGCAGCAGCTGGCTCTGGCCAGCGACATCCTGACGGCGCACATAGTGACCGGTAGCGATGAAGTCAGCGCCGAGATCCTCAGCCGCGAACTCCAGGAACGCTTTGAATTTGATCTCTTTGTTACAGAGAATATCGGGGTTAGGGGTGCGGCCCGCTTTATACTCTTCGAGGAAATGCTCGAAGACGTTATCCCAGTATTCCGCGGCAAAGTTAACCTTGTGCAGCTTCATACCCAGCTTGTCGCACACCGCTTGCGCATCCGCCAGATCGTCCGCGGCGGTACAATACTCCTCGCCATCGTCCTCCTCCCAGTTCTTCATGAACAGGCCTTCAACCTGGTAACCCTGCTGCTGCAGTAACCAGGCGGAAACGGAAGAATCGACGCCGCCGGACATACCGACGATCACTTTTTTCTGGCTGTTGTCAGACATGACACGCTCGCATTACGATAAAAAAACAGGCGGCGCATTCTATCATGCAGAAGGCAGACGCGCACCCTCGTGAAACGGCCACCGGAACGGGCTGACCAGATGAAGCGGGTAGCGCGTGCCCTGTTGCCACAGGCGGACGCTTTCCGCCACCAGCGGCGAACGCAGGTTAGATGCCGTGAGAATCTGCGCTGGCGGCAGCCACCAGCAGCAGTCGATGTCGCTGTCCTGCGGCTCCGTCACCACTTTTTCCGGCAGATCGACCCCAAACAGAAAACGCACAAAAGGCGTGGTGTCGGGGGCTATCCACTGGTTAATCGCAATGAAATAGTCCATCTGCGCCACGATGCCGGTCTCTTCATAGAGTTCACGCGCTGCGGCTTCATGCAGCGTTTCATCCGCTTCAAGATGGCCGGCTGGCTGGTTCCAGGTGGCGCGTCCGTTGATGGTCTCTTCCACCACCAGCAGCTCACCTTCCGCCTGAACCAGACAGGCGACCGTAACATGAGGTTTAAACATCCCTTCTCCGCAATTGTTAACCTGAGGTTATGAAAGTTCGGTTGTCAGACAGGCTCTGTGCCGACCTCGCGCCACGCTCCGGGGGCCAGATCGTCGAGGCTGTAGTGACCCATGGCATAGCGAATCAGGCGCAGGGTAGGAAAGCCGATGTGGGCGGTCATGCGGCGAACCTGACGATTACGCCCCTCATACAGCGTGACCTTCAGCCACTGCGTCGGAATGTTTTTACGCTCGCGGATCGGCGGCTGGCGTGGCCAAAGCCATTCGGGTTCATCGACTTTTTCCACGCCAGCGGGCAGGGTCGGACCATCTTTCAGATTAACCCCATCCCGCAGCGGCTGCAGATCCGCCTCCTGTGGCGCGCCTTCGACCTGCACATAATAGATTTTGCCGGTGCGTTTGCCGGGCTGAGTCAGCGCGGCCTGCAGGGCGCCGTCGTTGGTCAGCACCATCAGGCCTTCACTGTCACGATCGAGGCGGCCTGCGGCATAGACCCCGGCAACAGTAACAAAATCCTTCAGGGTGCGGCGGCCCGCTTCATCCGTAAACTGCGGCAGAACATCAAAGGGTTTGTTAAAGAGAATCACGCGGCGCGGGGCCGCAGGGCGGGCAGGCGTACGTCGCGCATCACGCGCCGGACGGCTGAATCGTTTATCCTGGTGAATTCGTTGAGAAGTTTTTCGCATGGGCTTTGCAGTCAGAAACATTCGGCGCATTATAACGTGAAATTGCGGTGATTGGCGTGGCGGAAATATTCAAGTAGTATTGACGCGCATCTTACAAATCATTAACAAACGCCCAGGAGAGGTTAATGGAAAGCAAAGTAGTTGTTCCGGCGGAAGGTCAAAAAATCACCCTGAATCAGGGCAAGCTGACAGTGCCAAACAATCCGATCATTCCTTACATCGAGGGTGACGGTATCGGTGTTGATGTTTCCCCGGTCATGCTGAAAGTGGTCGACGCGGCGGTGAAGAAAGCCTACAACGGCGAGCGTAAAATCTCCTGGATGGAGATTTACACCGGTGAGAAATCAGTCGAACTCTACGGCCAGGACGTCTGGCTGCCTCAGGAAACCCTCGATTTAATCAAAGAATATCGCGTTGCGATCAAAGGTCCACTGACCACCCCGGTCGGCGGCGGTATTCGTTCACTGAACGTGGCCCTGCGTCAGGAGCTTGACCTCTACGTCTGCCTGCGTCCGGTTCGTTACTACAAAGGCACGCCAAGCCCGGTTAAACGTCCTGAAGAGACCGACATGGTGATCTTCCGTGAAAACTCCGAAGATATCTATGCGGGTATCGAGTGGAAAGCGGGCTCTGCCGAAGCGGACAAAGTGATCAAGTTCCTGCGCGAAGAGATGGGCGTGAAGAAAATCCGCTTCCCTGAGCAGTGCGGTATCGGCGTTAAGCCATGCTCCGAAGAGGGAACCAAGCGTCTGGTGCGTGCGGCAGTGGAATACACCATCACCAACGATCGTGATTCACTGACCCTGGTTCACAAAGGCAACATCATGAAGTTCACCGAAGGCTCGTTCAAAGACTGGGGATACCAGTTAGTGAAAGAAGAGTTCGGCGGCGAGCTGATTGACGGCGGCCCGTGGATGAAGTTCAAAAACCCGAACACCGGTAAAGAGATCATCGTTAAAGATGTGATCGCGGATGCGTTCCTGCAGCAGATCCTGCTGCGTCCGGCTGAATACGACGTTATCGCCTGTATGAACCTGAACGGTGACTACATCTCTGACGCCCTGGCGGCTCAGGTGGGGGGTATCGGTATCGCACCTGGCGCCAACATCGGTGACGAGTGTGCGCTGTTTGAAGCCACGCACGGCACTGCGCCGAAGTATGCAGGCCAGGATAAAGTGAACCCAGGTTCCGTGATCCTGTCGGCAGAGATGATGCTGCGTCATCTGGAGTGGTTCGAAGCGGCTGACCTGATTGTTAAAGGTGTTGAAGGCGCTATCGCTAACAAGACCGTGACTTACGATTTCGAACGTCTGATGGATGGCGCTAAACTGCTGAAATGTTCAGAGTTTGGTGACGCAATCATCGAAAATATGTAATGTCTGATGCGGCCGGCACAGGGTCATGCTCTGTGCCGGCTTTTTTGTGCCCGCGTTCCACGCTTTTCTCTTTCTCCGCCTCACCTGACCCTTCAGTGACATCATCGCGTTTTAATATTTCTGTAAATCGGATTGTCTGATGCCACTGCAAAAAAAGGCAGCGTCCCTGCATCGGCCATTCTTCAGCGTCTGAATCCCGTTACTGTAAACACTCATTCATAAGGAGGATTTATGGACGCAAAATATACCAAAGACGCGATTTATATCTGTCGCCTGATGTTCGGTCAGGCTGTGCTGGAATTACTGGCGGATAATCAGGCCGTCACGAACCGCGCCCTGGAGGAGAAAATCAAGCGGATGTTACCCGATGCCCAGCCTGGGCTGATTTATCGGGTCGCCCTTGAGCTGTTAGACGACAGGCTCCATTAATCCCGTCCTGAAAACTGCGTGCCCGGCATACTCTGTGCCGGGCCGAATGATCCTGACGCTCTCCCTGCCGGAAACCGGCTAACTGCCCAAACCCGTTAAGCGTATTCGTCCGCTCTGCCCGGCCTCATGTTTTAACAATATGGCAACTGTTGAACCAATCTGACACTTCGCTGACTAATCAGCTGATTGTACCGTTACGTTAGCATTCCACGAGCGTTAACGGGCCGTCTTATTTTTAGCCAGCCAGCACAGACTGTGCGCAGAGGATGTCAGACATGCGGGTTTTAATTATTTGCAGGGATAATATTGGCGACACGTTACTGACCACGCCGCTCATCAGTGCGCTGGCGCAGTCGGGACAGTATCAGGTCGATGTACTGACGAACAACTACGCCGCCCCCGTGCTGGCGCATAACCCCGATATCCGGCAGCTCTTCTTTTACACCAAACTGCATCACCGGGAGTCAGGGCAGGGAAGAGTGACCTGCCTGTTGCAGCGGCTGAAGCTGATGCTGACCCTGAAAAAGCAACGCTATGAGGTGGTGATACTGGCGAAAAGCCGCTGGGATCAGCATGGCCTGAAATGGGTAAAGAGCCTGCGTCCGGCAAGAGTCATCGCCCTGGGGGAGCAGTCCCATCCTCTGATTACCGACCTGCTGCCACCGCCCGACCCGTCGCCGTGCCATATCAGCGAAACGCTGTTCAGCCTGGGACGCCCCTTCAATCTCCGTGAAAACAGACCGGGCAGACTGACGCTGCGGCCTGACGCCGCCCTTGCCGCCAGCCTGCGCGACACTTACGCAATTGATGCCGACCTCCCGGTGTATGCGCTGCAAATCAGCGCCCGTAAGCCGAGCCAGCAATGGGAAGCGACACGTTTTGCCGGACTGGCTGAGAAGATTGCCGCTCACCATCCCTGCCAGATCATGCTGCTGTGGTCACCCGGCAGTCGCGATAATCCACGTCATCCGGGTGATGATGAAAAAGCCGCAGACATCATGGCGCTCTGCCCGCACCTGCCGATCAGAGCGGTCTCCACGACCAGCCTGCCGCAACTGATCGCGGCGATGTCGTTATGTCAGGGGCTCGTGAGCAGTGATGGCGGGGCGATGCACATCGGTGCGGCGCTGGGATTGCCGGTGGTGGCGCTGTTTGGCGACAGCGACCCGGCGTGCTGGCATCCCTGGCAGGTGAATTATCAGGTGCTGCAGCCCGCGTCACGGAATGTTAACGCGCTGAACAGCTGTGAAGTCTATGACGCCGTTGTCCATACCCTGATTCAGTCATCCTCTTCAGGCCAGCATCCCCGGCTGGCCGCCTCAGAGAGCATCGCGACGGTGACAGGGCGGTAAGCCGGTTCAGCGCCGGCTCTGAATCCGGGAGTGAAAGCAAAGCGTCGCCGTTGCGCTGCCGGAAAATAGCGGGACTCATCATAATGGTCGGCGCTGACGTTGAACGTGAGAAAAAAGTCGCTCATCAGCAACGCAAATTCCACCTCATTCAGCGGAAGCTGTTGCAGGTGAAAACCCGGCCGGTCCACTCTGCGGAACCAGCCCAGCGGGGTCGGCTGATTATGATATTCAATCAGCTTAATAATGGCGGCAGATAAGCGGTTCATTATCCCACCAGTTGCGCCACGGCCTGCTCAACCTCTTCCGCCTTAATCGACGCCATGGGATGCTGCGTCGCCGTCTTATCCGGACGGTGAATGATAATGTGGCGATCGCTGTCCTGACAGGGGCCGGTATAGCGCGGGTTAGCGGTGGAGAAGAGGCTGACGGTCGGGGTCTGCGCCGCCACGGCGATGTGCAGCGGGCCGGTATCACCGGTGACCAGCAGGTCCAGCGATCGGATCAGGGTAATCAGGCCACTGAGGTTTGTTTTGCCCGCCATTGGCGTCACATTTTTCCGGCAGTGCGGCGGCAGACTGGCGATAAACGCCTGCTCAAGCGGTTGCTCAGCCGCTGTACCGGTCACAACGATTTCACTGTCAGGCCAGCGCGCAAGCAGGGCGGTGGCCAGCTGACTGAACGACTCCAGCGGCCAGCGGCGGATATCTTTCGATGCCCCCAGCTGAAACCCGATGCGGCGATGCGACGCGTTTGCCGTGGCACTGCTATTCAGCTCTGGCAGATGCATCCGGGTCTGCTGCGTCTCTGCGCCCAGTGCTTCAATTAATTTCAGCTTACGCTTGATGGTGTGGTCGTCGAAATAACCCGAATAGTGGTCCAGATATTTATTCAGTACCGGCGATTCGCTGCCGTAATGGTCGCGTAAAATAGCCTGACTGCCGGTCAGTACCGAGCTCATAATATCGTAGGGGAAATGCGCGTGTAATATGACGGACAGTTCTGGTTTATGGCGACGCAGTTTGAAAAATAACGGCAGAAAATTTGCCAGTTTGTTATCCCAGATATAAATCTTATCAAACCAGGGGTAGCGGCTGACGAGATCCTTATTTTTCAGGCTGGAGACGAGAATAAATTTACTGGCAGGAAAGCGTTTTTTCAGGCTCCAGATAGCGGGCGTATTCATCAGGAAATCGCCCAGCGCGGTGGTGGAATAGATGACCACGGTCTCCGGGTTCAGCTGCTGCAGGGCCTGCGGTTGTCTTCTGCCGGAAAATCGAGAATAAAGCGTTAAAAGGCGGTCTATCAGATAAATCTTTTTTTTCTTCACGTCTCAATTCTCTTTCACGTAGCAATTATATTAAACAAAAAATCATTATGCGTGATTAGAGAATAGTTTCAGCGAGAAAGTTCATTGCGGAAATGTTTTTTTAAACGCTGTAGAGGATCTGTTTAAATTGTTTCCACAATTTCTGTGTTGTTTATTCAGGGTATATTTACAGGATTGCGTAAAGAGAGTAGGGGTTTATTGAAAAGGACTGGGATGAATCTTAAAAAATTATTTTATTTTGCATGTGATGTTAATTGCAGTAATAACTAATAGCAGGATAACAATGAGTGACATTATTTTATGCGCGCTATCGGTTAATGCCGCGCACTAAAAACAGACCCCGGCGTCAGAGCCGGGGCCGGGAATCAGGACTGAGGCTGACCCACCGGGCCGGAGCCGAGCGTGCCACCTGGTGAGGACTGACCGCTTGGCGCATGAGGGCGTCCATCTTCTTTAATCGCGCTGCTCTGGTGTGAGCAGCCCGCCAGAGAGGTCAGCGTCGCTGCAACGAGCAGCAGGGCAGGAATTGTTTTCATTAGGTCACCTTGATGTTGTCAGAAAAAGGGAAGCTCACTTAATCATAGTGACTGACCGCGATCTGGCCTGAAAAGGGTTATTTTTCAGATGTTTCTCAGCGGCACGTCGCTGTGAGCGAAAAAAAACGGAAGCCACCGGCTTCCGTTCTGCTGACGTTCTGCAGGATTACTTGCGGCCCAGCAGAAAGCCGAGGATAACACCAACGCCTGCCGCAACAGCCAGACCGGCAACAGGATTAGACTGAACCTGATCCTTAATGCAGTCAGCAGCATCGCGTGCCGCGTAGCTTGCCTGGTTGGCATAACGGCGCGCGGCGCCTTTAGCCTGATGCTCAGAAGAGCCGGTTGCTGCGCCCCATTGTTCCTGAACTGCGCCAGCGGCTTCTTTTACTTTATCTTCGATTTTTCCTGACATCTGTTGCTCCTTGGTTTTAAGTGAGACACTCAAAGCGTAGCAAAGATAGTGAATCCTGCTCCGTCAGAGGCAAATCAGAGGCTAAAAAATTATGTCCGGCTGTTAATGGCGCGGTGTCAGCGGCTCAGCCGGAGGCGAAGCAGGGCAGAGACAAGGCTATTGCAGCAGCACGCCCTGGAGCAGACTGGCCTCCACGATCGTCACCTCGTTGATTTTCAGCGCCGCCATATAGCCTTCAACCAGCAACAGATTGCTGACGTCCGTGGCGCGATAGTCGCCAGACAGTTCACTGTCACCCTTCCAGACCTGCTGCTGAGAGAGCTGGCGCAATGCTGCCAGGGTGTAGTGATGGGGTCTGCCCGGTAACTGATTGCGGATGGAGAACCCGTGCACACCACCAATACCGATGACCCGGCGACCCGCCACATCCTGTTTGATCTGCGGGCTGACCTCGTTAGTGGCATAAAACTGCACGAAGCGCAGCACGGACTGCCGCCAGGAGCCAATCGGGTTGGGTGACGGGGCATCCGGGCTGTTCTTCAGCACGCGCAGGATAAAGTTTTTCAGCGTCACGGAAGCCAGCTTCCCCTGATAGATGTCAGCTACCGGCTGACCGGCCTGCTGTCGCCAGGCGGTCATCTGCATCGATCCGCCGCCAATGTCCCAGACCAGCAACTGCTCATCACGGATCGCGGGATCGTTCAGCGCGGCTCTGGCGGAGAGGAAGCCGAGCTTCGCCTCCTGCTGCTGTGAGATCAGGCTGATTTGCGCCCCGGTCTGCCGCTGCAGATCGTCAATGACCGCCTGGCCATTGCGGGCGTTGCGAAACACGGCGGTCGCCACGCCGCTGATACGCTGAGGATGAAAGCGCTGAGCATGGGCCAGAAGCTGCTGCAGCGCCGCGGTGCCCTGGCGGGTGATCGCCGGCGTGAGCTGATTGTCGGGAGCATGTGCCAGCGCATCGTTCCAGGCGACGGCGCGCTGATCCTGATAGAGCACTTTTTCAATGCGCGACTGGCAGACATTGACGCGGGCCACCGCGATTTTGGTGGTGCCGGAACCGATATCAAGACCGGCGCGAATTTGCTGGCAGCGATCGGCCAGGGCAGACGTGGCGAAAAAGAGCGAACAGAAGAGGGTAACAGCAGACAGTGCAGCAGAACGCATAGCGACTCCGGATGCCAGGGGGATCAGCGTGAGCGGGCCATGACGCAGGCCGGATAAACGCTCACCAGGAAATGACGCAGGTGATCGAAACACCATTCGGCGTCGTCAGCCTGCGGACAATAGAACTGAACGGTGATCTTTTCATAGTCGCGCTGACGCTGGCGCAGAGGCGACCAGCTCCAGTCGAGCACCGAGCGGGCGTAATTTACCAGCGTTTCCGCAGGCAGGTTATGCTGCTTCTCCTGCCCGGCCAGGTAGCGGATGAAATGCGCTTCCAGCGCCAGTGCCTCGTCGTGACCGTGCTGCGGCAGATCGGGACGAAAGGCCACATCGATAAAGCCGCAGACCGCATCGGCCTGCTGCTGCCAGTCGCAGGCGAGCGTCATAAACAGCCCCTCCTGCAGATTGACCTCTTCGACCAGTCGGCGCAGGTTTTCTGAGCGGTTCAGGACCGCAATCTCCTCCAGCCGGCTGGTTTCCAGCGTTAAATCAATGCCGCACGGATTGACAGAGCCATCCGCATTGCGGGTGGCCGGAAAGGGGAAGTCGATATAACCGTTGTTATCCAGACGCTTTTCCATCGGGGAAACCTGCTGCTTGACGTTTCCTGACAATAAACCATCTGGCAGCAGGATTCACCCCTTACGGACAGGTCCAGGTGATCTGGGTATCCTGGTAGGGATTGATCAGCCGGAACTGCTTATCAGAGAGGCGCTGCGCATAGTAGCCTTCCCGCGTCACGGCGGAGGGGACATATTTAAAGCGATCCAGCGACTGCAGCGGCCCACTCTCCACGCTGACGTCATCCCGGGTCACGGTGAAGGCGCTGACCAGATCAAAAATCCGCCCCTGCGTTTGCCCCATCGGCTGACCATAAATTGTCGAAACCTCACCCGGACAGTCGACCCCTTTCGGGCCAGATGAACATCCAGTCAGTATGGTGATGAGGATAAAAATGCTGAGTCGCATCATGATTTTCTACCTGCTTCGATCCCTGGGCGTGTCGTGGCGTGGCGTCTCTTCTGCCAGGCCATCATTTTGTTAATCATAGCAGTTTCCGCTGCGCTTCCTGTTTGCGATTTGTTTAATCGTTAAGCAACAGGAATGTAAAAGGGTGACTTTGCTTATCAATAAACGGTATTCTTGGCTCCTTTGCGCACCACTTAGGCAAATCCAGGGATAAATGATGAAAGAAGAAGAAGCCAGTCTAATGATTATTCGCCACGCGATTGACCAGTTAGATGCCGATAAGAAGCAACAGGTCGTTGCCTGCTCCGAGCGTATTCGCGCAGCGATGCAGGCGTATGACAGCGAGAATGCCGGGCTGGCGCTGATGCTGGTGGCCGCAGAGGTTGCCGCCGAATAACCGTTATCCGGTCAGTATGCGGCGCCGATATGCTGACCGGATTACTTTATCTTTTCTCAACTTTCCGCTTTTTCTCACCCCGATTCTATCTTTTCGTGGTCTTGTTCCCGACGCGCCCGTGCCTCATCAGGGGGCAGGGATATGTTAAGCTATTCATTCCTGTAGAAATCCTCTTCAGTGGAGACACAGCATGAAGGCAGCATTGATTGCTCTGGGCCTGATGGCCTGCCACGTCGCGCCCGCATGGAGCGAAACTGAATTTCAGCTCACCTGTCCCGATCGGGCGACCATGACCATTTCACGCGCCGAATATGGATTATCCACGCTGATGTGGCCTCCCGGACACTTCCAGATTGCCGCAGGCCAGCAGCGTACCCGTCTGGAGGCGGGCGACAAAGTGGCGATTACCCGCTTTCGCAATGGCGATCAGCTGATTGTGAATCAGCGCACCCAGGCGACCTTCTTTGTTTATCGCGGTAGCGATAAACTGTTGCCCTGCAGCCGCAGTGAAAAACGCGATGTGGATGCACTGACGCTGGAGCGTTACGACGACAGAGCGCGCTCTGACACCTGATACCTGACCCCGGAAGCCACGATGAAACCTGAAATTACCGACACGGTTACCGCACAGGATCTGGATGAGGTCAGACTGGGTCTGACCGCCTTCAACCGTAAGTTTATTAATGTGGATGAGATCCGCTCGATTGGCGTCTTTATCCGTGATGAGCAGGGCAAAAAGCTGGCGGGTCTGACCGGGTCAACGGCCGGAAACTGGCTGCGGATTGATATGCTGTGGGTCAGTGAGGCGCTGCGCGGGCAGGGGGCGGGCAGCGCACTGATTCAGGCCGCCGAGCAGGAGGCGCGGGATCGCGGCTGCCGCTTTGCCCAGGTGGATACCGCCAGTTTTCAGGCGCGACCGTTTTATGAAAAGCTTGGCTATACGCTGCGTTTCAGCCTGGATAACTATCCACGCCACCACCAGCGCCACTATCTGACGAAAACGCTGTAATCAGAACAGCGGCTGCTGACGCAGATCGAGCGGATGCTGCTCAGCTTCATCGATCGCCGCCAGCCAGCTCTGCAGGGTGACCTTTTTCCACGAGAGATGTCCGCGCGTGGTGCTCATCAGCACCACGTCGGGACGCAGCGAACGGTACAATTCCAGCGTCTGACTCAGCTCCGCGGGATTACTGTCCGGCACCAGCACGGTGATCCAGTTGTCGTGCGACCGCGTCACCGTATCCCCGACAAACAGATAGGTCAGCCCCAGCGGCGACGTATAGAGGTAACTGCTGCTGCCCGGCGTGTGCCCCGGCGTCGGCAGCAGATGAAAATCCCCGAAGTGCGTCTCCTGCTGCGAAAAGGTGTCATCAGGCTCCGCGAAGCGGCTGATGGGGCCCAGCGACCGGCTATGGCAGTAAAGTGCGCTGCTGAAGCGCTGCTGGATCACCGCCGCCCCCGGCGCAGACTCGTGCCAGTGGGTCAGATAGTGGCGGATCACGCCACCGCTATCGGCCAGCACTTCATGATCGAGCGGATTTTCTACGCGGCCAATCAGCAGATTACCGCGAGGGTGACGCAGCATAAAGCCATGCATCATCAGGTCATTAACGGCATCTTCCACCGGAAATTCCGGGGTTGAGATCCACAAATCGTCATACAACGGCTTCAATGTCGATCTCCTGAAACGTTCTTTATTCCCGCAGAACGGGATGCCCGCTTGCCTGTAAACTGGCCTGGCCCTGACGGACCGCTAATCGTGCGCTGGCCCCCAGGGGCAGGGTCACGGTGTCAGCCGCGTGACCAAAATCCAGACCGCTGATCACCGGCAGGCCGGTGGTTTCACGCACCCGCTGCCAGACGGTGCTGAAGTCAAACCCGTTGTCATACTCTGTCAGTGCGGTGCTGGTAAAGCTGCCGGTGACCAGCGCCCGCTGGCGCGCCAGAATGCCGCTCTGCTGCAGCTGAATCAGCATACGTTCTATGCGGAACGGATGTTCATTCACATCCTCAATAACCAGAATGCCGTTTTCAATCTGTGGCATCCACGGCGTGCCAGTCAGCGAGCAGAGCATCGCCAGATTACCGCCCCACAGCGTCCCCTGCCACTCACCCTCATCAGGCGTTTCGCTCTGCCATGCCACGTCTACTGTAGGTGATGTCAGAGCCTGCCAGAAGTGATGCAGGGTAAATTCAGATAAGGTCGCGGCACCGAAGTTGCCGGCCAGCATCGGACCGCTGAAGGTGATTAAGCCGACCTGCGCCAGCAGCGCCAGCTGAATGGCGGTGAAATCACTGTGCCCGCACAGCGCCAGCGGCTGATTCAGCAGGCGACGCTGCAGGCCGACATAGTCGATCGATTCCAGTAACCGGCTGGCACCATAACCGCCACGCACCGCCAGCACCACATCGGGCAGCGTGCTGAGTGTGGCAAGCTGGTTAATATCCGCCAGCCGTTCTGCGTCTGTCCCGGCGAAGCGCTGAAAACGCCGGGTAATGATCTGCTCATTCTCTACCCGATGGCCCGCCTCGCGCAGTCGCGCAATGCCGCACAGCGCCGCAGGCTGATTGTGACAGTAACCGGAGGGGGAGATAAGACGAACTGAACGTGAAATCATCATACTTTCCTGCTGTTAGCGCCCTTGACCTGAGGCGATGATGACGAAATACACCCCTGAAGTCACGACACGGGCCGCTTTTTCGTGCATTTAGGATAAACGGTAATTTTGCTCTCAGGCGGTCTGGGTATGATAGCATTCGCCACTACCGCTATGAGACGAAAAATTGCTGAAAATCCGACACCTTATACTCTCAGCGTTACTCCTGACCGGCTGTGCCAGCGAGCCACCGCACCACGCAGTGAAACAGCGTAATACGCCACTCACTCAGGCACCGCCCTCCAGCGTTAACAGCGCATGGTCAATGTTTACCGAAGATGCCGCCAGTCATTATGGCGTTGATGAGAAGCTTATCAGCGCCATTATCAGTGTCGAGTCGGGGGGAAATCCTGGCGTGGTGAGCCGTTCGAATGCGGTGGGCCTGATGCAGATCAAAGCCTCGACCGCCGGGCGTGAAGTTTACCGGACGCAGGGTCGCCGCGGTCAGCCATCGAATGCCGAACTGCGCGATCCGGCTAAAAATATTGATATCGGCACCGCCTATATCCGCATCCTGCAGGATTCCGCTCTGTCAGGGATTCGCGATCCGCTGACGCTGCGTTATGCCACCATCGTCTCCTATGCCAACGGTGCCGGTGCGCTGCTGCGAACCTTCTCCCGCGACCGCGATCGTGCCATTGCGATGATCAATGCGATGTCGCCGGATGAGTTTTACCAGCATGTTCAGAACAAACATCCGGCGGCGCAGGCTCCGCGCTATCTGTGGAAGGTTACCACCGCCTATCGCACGATCTGACCGGAAAGCGCCCCGGCATCGCAGCGGGCGCACTTCCTACGGCGCGAGCAGCAGCCGCGCCGTCGGATAATCGACGATCAGCACCTTGATGTAGCCACCCAGCAGCGCCGCACGAATCGCCGGCGCTTTCTCGCGTCCGCCAGCCAGTCCTACGACCTGCGGGCACTGCTTAACCTGCGCCAGCTCCATGCCGATCACCGGATCTTCTTCCGGCTGCAGCACCGGCTGTCCGCAGGCATCGAAGTAGTGCAGGCAGATATCCCCCACGGCACCGCGTGCCGCCAGGGTCTGCAGCATTTCACCATCGTAGTAGTTGCCTGAATTGCGCAACAGGGCTGACGGCTCAAGGTCGCCAATACCGACAATCGCCAGATCGACCTGCTCAAACTGATCCAGTACCTCCGCTACCTCCGCGTTGGCTGACAGCCGATGGCGATCGCTGACCGAATGTTCGATTGACTGAGACGGCAGCAGCCAGGCGGGGCAGTTCAGCAGCGCCGCCAGATTCTGCGTCAGAATGGTGGCCTGCACATTGCCGTTAGCGCCAACCCCGCCCAGCAGCTGGATAACCCCTTTGCAGGCGATGTTGAGCGGATGCAGCGCATCGACCATCGCCCGGATGGTGCCGCTCCAGGAGGAGATGCCAATCAGTTCATCGTTGCGCAGGCGGGTTTCGAGATAGTGCGCTGCCGCCGATCCAATCGCCTGTTTGATCTGCAGCGGAGAAGCCTGGTCCGGCACATCAACCACAATCGCCTGGGGCAGGTGGTAGGTCTGCTCAATCGCTTTTTCCAGCTCAGGATAGACATTGGCCGGTGGCACAACGCTGATTTTGACCACACCCTCTTTTACGCTGCGATTAAGGATGCGTGAGACAAAGGACTGCGACAGGGACAGCGACTGCGCGATCTCCGACTGCTTCAGCCCCTCGATATAGTACAGGGTGGCGATCTTCACCATCAGTCGCTGTTCATCCTGTTTGGCCATCAGTTTTCCCTCTCAGAGTCTGCCCGGTATTGTTAACCAGGATCATCAAAATCACAACGCAGGCGAATTTGTGATCCTTTTCGCTTTTTGACGATCGCCTGTTGGACGATGCCTCAGCAGAGGCGCATAGTCATTATGCATATAAAATCGTCATTGAATATATATTCATTGAAATTCGTGAGCAGGCCCTTCTGTCCCTATCGTGCCGGTTGTCAGGCTATAGGGATCATGGGGGGATGGAGATACCCGTCAGGTGATGAACCGATCTGACACGCTGTTTAACGACGCATTTATACAGGATGACAGGCGGCCGATTCCGGACCGGATACGTTAACGGTTAATTTTTTTACCCATCGTGAATATATATTCACGGTCGATTTAAAATTCAGAGGCAGAACATGAATCCTTTCAATCTTTCAGTCGATGAGCTTGAACGCCGGGCGCGGGCGATACGCCGCCGCATTATCCAGCTTAACGCGGGCAGTCCGGCAGGCGGGCACACCGGTGCTGACCTGTCGCAGGTCGAGATCCTGACCGCGCTCTACTTCCGTATTCTGAACTGCGCACCGGATCGCACAGAGGATAACGATCGCGACATCTACATTCAGTCCAAAGGGCATGCGGTAGGGGGCTACTACTGCGTACTGGCGGAAGCGGGCTATTTCCCGACCGAGTGGCTTACCACCTATCAGCACGCTGACTCTCCTCTGCCGGGCCACCCGGTGCGCCAGAAGACACCGGGCGTGGAGCTGAACACCGGTGCGCTGGGGCACGGCCTGCCGGTGGCGGTAGGCATCGCCCTCGCGGCGAAAAAAGATCGCAGCTCCCGCCGCATCTTTGTCGTGACCGGTGACGGCGAACTGGCGGAAGGGAGCAACTGGGAGGCCGCTCTGGTGGCGGCGCACTATGGGCTCGACAATCTGATCATCATCAATGACAAGAACAAACTGCAACTGGCGGGCGCCACCCGGGACATCATGAACACGGACCCGCTGCCGGAAAAATGGCGCGCTTTCGGGCTGGAGGTCAGCGAATGTAACGGCAATGCGATGGCGGCGGTCGTCAGCACCCTTGAAAACCTGCCGCAGAACGGCAAGCCACAGGTGGTTGTGGCGCATACCGAAAAAGGTTTCGGCGTCTCCTTTATTCAGAGCGAGGCGGAGTGGCATCACCGGGTGCCGAAAGGCGAAGAGATCGCGCTGGCACTGGAGGAACTGAAAGATGAGTAATGCACAACACCTGGCAAACGTCATGGTTACGGCTTTTATCGACGCGGTGAATCGCGGCGTCGATCTGGTACCGGTGGTCGCGGACTCCACCTCCACCGCCAAAATCGCGCCTTTTATCAAGGCGTT